>DATFFX010000141.1:0-5505 GCA_035249825.1 Gemmatimonadales bacterium
GGCAGCGAGGTGACCGACATCGTTCCGGTATCGGGATCGAACCCGACCAGGTTGACCCCTTCACCGTAGTCCTGGCCGGCGGTAATGCCTGCCTGGCTGATTACCTCAGGGCTGGCCGCGAGGACACCTGGCTGTTTCCGAATTTCGGCGATCACGCTTCGCCAATCGTCGAGCCGGAGGCCCGAGCCGAAGGTGAGGATGCGCAGGTGAGGGTTGGCTACCAGGATCCGCTCCCGCAGGTCATCCCTCAGGCCGTTCATGACTCCCAGCACCACGATCAGTGCCGTGACCCCTACCGCGACTCCGCCTATGGAAATCACGGTGTTGAGTGAGGCGGTCCGGGCGGTGCGCCGGCTGCGCAAATACCGTCGCGCGATGCGCCACTCGAGCCGAGCTCCCGCCCGCAGACGCCGCCGCTGGTCCGCGGACGGCCACCAGTGGCCCGGATGGAGTCTTCGGAGTAAGCCTGCGCCCCTGCCCTGCTGTTCCGCTCCCATCATTCCTCAGGTCGCATCGCGGGAAAGAGAATGACGTCACGGATCGAAGGCCGGTCGGCAATGAGCATCATCATACGGTCGATGCCGAGGCCCAATCCGCCGGCGGGCGGCATCCCATACTCCAGCGCCCGGATGTAATCGGCATCGTGACTGTGGGCCTCGTCGTTCCCCGCGGCGCGCTGGCGCACCTGGTCCTCGAACCGGCGCCGCTGGTCGTCCGGATCGTTGAGCTCGCTGAAGGCGTTCACCAGCTCGCGCCCGCCCACGAACAGCTCGAAGCGCTCGGTCAATGCCGGATCATGCCTGTGCTCCTTGGCCAACGGCGAGAGTGCCTTGGGGTAGTCCAGAACGAAAGTAGGCTGGACCAGATGAGGCTCGAGAAAAGTCTTGAACACCTCGTCCTGCAGGCGTCCCCCTCCGAGGATCGCAACCGCCTCCGAATCGGCGTGCTCCCGCAAGAGGACGGTCCGCATCTCGTCATCCGTGGCCGTGCGGAGATCGAGGCCGGTGCGTTCCCGGACACCCTCGATGAATCGAACCCGGGGAAATGGTGGGGTGAAGTCCAATGTCTTACCCTCCCGCTTCAGGACACGGGTGCCCAGACAGTGCTCCACAACACCGGAGACCAGGTCTTCGCACAGGCTCATCATGTCGTTGTAGTCGGCATAAGCCTGGTAGAGCTCGAGCATGGTGAATTCGGGATTATGGGTCCGATCCATGCCCTCGTTGCGGAAATCGTGGCCGATCTCATACACTCGCTCGAGCCCACCAACCAGCAGCCGCTTCAGGTACAGCTCGTCCGCGATTCGCAGGTACAACGGCATGTCCAAGGCGTTGTGATGGGTTACGAACGGCTGCGCCGCAGCACCACCGTACAGCGTTTGCAGGATCGGTGTTTCGACTTCCAGGAACCCGCGCCCATCCAGAAAGCTCCTGATGAATGCCGTGGCCTTAGCTCTGAGCAGAAAGACCTGCCGAACGTCGGCGTGTACCGCGAGATCGGCGTAGCGTTGCCGGTAGCGCAGCTCGGGGTCCGTGAGGCCGCCGAACGTAACCTCACCCTGCGGACCGCTCTGAGTTTTGCCACGCGGAAGAGGGCGGAGTGACTTGGCCAGCATGGTGACCTCCGAAGCGCGGACCGTCACCTCGCCGGCCTTAGTACGGAACAGTCGGCCCCTGACACCGATGTGGTCGTCGAGATCGAGAAGATTCACCACGTCGAATGCACCACCCAGGTCGTCCCGCCGCAAGTACACCTGGATGCGCCCGCCGGGATCTTCGATGTGACCGAACACCACCTTGCCCTTGGGACGCCAAGACTGAATTCGCCCTGCGATCGATACTTCCGGGCCATTCTCGCCCATATCGTCGCGGTACACGCCCAGCGCTTCCGTGCTCAGGTGGGTGCGTTCATAGCGGTAGGCGAACGGCTGTACCCCAAGCGCCTCCAGCGCCGCCCGCTTTTCCCGGCGAGCCGCCTCAACATAGGAGCGTTCTTCGACGGTGCTCACCTCGGGCTCACGCCGCCTTTCCTCCGAATCTCTTCAGGTATGCCTGGATAAACGTGTCCAGATCTCCGTCCATGACCCGCTGCACGTCGCCCACTTTCACCTCGGTCCGATGGTCGTTCACCATCGTGTATGGCTGGAAGACGTACGATCGGATCTGGTTGCCCCACGAGTTATCCGTCTTGGTGGCCTCCACCACAGCACGTGCGGCCTCCTGCTCTTCCAGCTTCTTCTGGTAGATAGCCGCGCGCAGCATTTTCATCGCGGTGGCCCGGTTCTTCGTCTGGCTGCGCTCCTGCTGGCAGGAGACCACCGTATTGGTGGGCAGATGCGTCAGCCGCACCGCCGAGGAGGTCTTGTTGACGTGCTGTCCGCCGGCGCCGGATGCGCGAAAGACGTCCATCTTGATGTCCTCATCGCGGATATCCACCTCGATGGTGTCGTCGATATCGGGGTAGACGAATACCGAGGCAAACGATGTGTGCCGGCGCGACTGCGAATCGTAGGGCGAGATGCGGACCAGGCGGTGGACCCCCTTTTCCGCCTTGAGGTAGCCGTAGGCGTACTCGCCCTTGACCTCGATCGTTACCGACTTGATGCCTGCCTCCTCGCCCGGCAGCAGGTCGAGTACCGCTACTTCGAAGCCGTGGCGCTCGGCCCAGCGCACGTACATCCGCATCAGCATCTCGGCCCAATCCTGGGACTCCGTGCCACCTGCGCCCGGATGTATGGTGAGCAATGCATCGCGCGAATCCTCCGGGCCTTGCAGCATCGCTTGCAGCTCAAATGCCTCAGCGTCGCCTGCCAGTTCCTCGACCTCCCTGGCGAGATCGGCCGACATGGCCTCGTCCGGCTCCGCCTCCAGCAGCTCGGCCATTTCGCGGGCGTTCTCGAGTCTGTGATGCAGCGTGTCGTAGGGGGTGAGCCAGTTTCTGAGGGTCTTGATCTGCTGAACCGATTTACGTGCGGCGTCCGGGTCGGCCCAAAAACCGGGCAGCGCCTGCTGCTCGTCCAGTGCCTTCAGTCGTGCAGCCTTGTCCGGCAAGTCAAAGGAAGTCTCGAAGTTCAGCGACTCGGCGTTGCAGGTCGGTTAGACGGTCCAGAAGGTCCGACATTCCAGCTACTCCATGCGAGAAGGAAGGGGAAACTTAATCGGTGAGAAGCAAGAAGTGAGAAGTCAGAAGGGATAGTGCTCTGACACTCTTCCTCTTACCTCTTCCCTCTCACTTCTCACTTCAAAAGACCTGCCGTCCTCCAGCCAGGATTTCGTTCAGCGCCTCCCGGAAGTATGTCGTCGACTCCGCCAATTCGCGCCCGATCTGCTCGGCATACTCCTCCCAGCTCTTCTTGATCTCTTCCTCGAATAGCTCCTTCAGATTTCCATCTCTCAGACCTTCCTGCCGCTTGCCTGGGTGATACACGACCATGTCGGAGATGAGCGCTCGGGCTAGACGTCTGGCCTTGAGTGCTGGATCCTGCGAGAGAAACGGGTTGGCCGGCCGCACGCCTGCCGGAGCAGCCGGCCGAGCAGCCGGGGCACCCGGAGCCGTACCGGAAGCGGCAGGTTTGGCCGCCGGAGGTGTTGCCCCTGTGGGGGGCGCGGCCGGCGCAGCGGGTCTCGCGGGCGCTGCAGGTGCAGGCGGCGCGGTTCTCTCCGATGGCGCAGCAGTACCCGGCTTGGTGAACGGGTTTGCTGGCCGAGGTGGAGCAACGGGACGCTGAGGAGCGCTCGTGGGTGCAGTTGCCGCTGGGACGGGGCCAACCGGTGCCCCGGCCGGCGATGGTCGGCTGGGC
Organism: Gemmatimonadales bacterium; assembly: GCA_035249825.1. Lineage (GTDB taxonomy): Bacteria > Gemmatimonadota > Gemmatimonadetes > Gemmatimonadales > GWC2-71-9 > CAVVWJ01. Next base: position 3,800 of record DATFFX010000141.1, read on the forward strand.
TCGGTCGGAGGCTTGGGCATTGCGGTCGGCTGCGACCGTGGGCTCTCTACCGGAGACGGCACTGGTCTTGGCTCTGCCCGGGGAGTTTCTACCCTGGCCGGCTCTGGCTTGGGCGGAGTTGGCGGAGTTGAAGGGAGCTCGGGAGACGATGCGCTTGCAGCAGCTGCCGGGCGTTCGGCCTCCATCTCGCGGCGAACCGGGAACACTGCGTTGCATACGGCGCAGCGAGCCCGCACCCCGGCTTCAGGTACCTTGGCCGGATCGACGCGATAGATCGTAGCACAGTTAGGACAAGTGACGTTCATCTGACGATCCTCAATCGGGCAGGCACGCCCTACGTCTCTCTGGAGGCCGGACCAGACCGCTCTTCCCCGGTAACGCCCTGACGCCTGTCAACCACGAAGACCGAGCCTGGCAGTGTTTTCGCGTAGCTCTTCATTTCGGTGGCAAGCTCGCTGACCTGAGCTGGATGCGCAAATCGACGGTGGCGGTTCGTGACGATACCGATCGACAGCGTCATCAACGGCACCCGGTGGAGCTGTCCCCGCCGGTCCTTTCCGAAAAAGTATCCAGCCCTCCGGTCCTGATCGTTGTACTGGAGTGGTATCAGCGAGTCGAACACCTCGAGGATCTCGCTGCATACCGCACTGATGTCCGTTGCCGGAATGATGAAGATGAAGTCATCACCCCCGATATGGCCCACGAATCCACGCGAGCCCATGAGACCCTTCACGACGTCGTGCAGGATTCGCGACAGGATGTAGATGACTCGATCGCCATCATAATAACTGTAGCGGTCGTTGAACTCCTTGAAGTGATCGAGGTCGGCATAGCAGACCGCAAATTCCTGACTCGACTCGAGCCGCCGGCGGATTTCCCGCTCGATTTCCGTCGTGCCCGGGAGCCGGGTCGAAGGGTGCACCGAGACGTCCCGCTCAGTCCGCACCAGCATGGCATCCATCCGCGAGCGCTGCTCGGCGGGGGAGAACAGGCCAGTCAGAACCTCATCGGCTCCTGAAGTGAACCAGGATTGGACCTGTTCCGGGTGGTGCGTGCCAGCCAGAGTGGTTATCGGCACAATGGCAGTAAAAGCGTCACTCTTGAGGCGCCGAACCAGCCCCACTCCCACAGTTCCGGAGTTGTCCCCGTCGACGAAGAGGAGGCAGGGATGTCCTCGCAAAACTATGGACTCGACCTCATCGGGCTGACTGAAAACGAGAAGGGGAAACGCATGCGCGGTGGCCCACTGGCGAACCAGTGCCGGCACCGGACAGCCATCCGGCGAAAAGAAGAGAATCGTCGGACGAGTCCGCACCTGTCGCCTCTCGTAAGAAGTTACCTCGGGCTAACTTAGGACCCTAATGTCTACAAGTCAAACAGGCTTGGAGTTGGGAGACGAAAGCAGCCGGCCCTGGCCCCCGACGTCTGTTACGAAGGTGGCAAACAGCAGGAACAAGGCCACCTCAGAGGGGCTTGGCCTCGTCGATCAGCATGATAGGGATGCCGTCCTCCACGGGATATACCAGACGGCAGCTATGGCAGACCAGAGACTCGGGCGAAAGGCGATACTCCAGATCGCCTTTGCACTTGGGACAAACCAGGATCTGCAGGAGCTCGGGAGCCAGCGTCATAGGGATTCCTTATCGGACGTGGGCGCGCTTCGCTGCTCGTGCAAGGCGCTCGCGGGTAGAGGCGCTGGAAACCCG
>DATFFX010000142.1:0-2306 GCA_035249825.1 Gemmatimonadales bacterium
CTGATCCGGTAGATCTCTTCTGATACCCGGACCAGCGCCTGGTTGAGGCCGAGCCCCGCCTCTACACTGACGACCAGCATGTCGAGGGCGTCCGGCAACGCCTTCTGCATCTCCTTTTGCCGCTTCTTCAGTCGCCGCCCCACCATCCAGGACGGAAGCACGTAGCCCATGATCCCGAAATAGATCGCCATGATCAGGGTCTTGGGGGCGGAATAACCCATCGCAGGCAGGGCGAGAGCGGCTCCCATCCCCATGAGAGCCGGCACTGCGACCCGAAGCCCCAGGTACATCGGCACCGCGGCAGCGTTCGGATAACCGGCCTGGATGAGCCGCAGCCGCACGGCCGAGTTGTTCCGGCTCCGCTCCTCCACCGCCTCGCCGAAGGCCTGGAGGACGCCCTTCAGTCGCTCGCTCGTGGCTTGCCGGCGGCGGCGCTCGAGACTATCCGGCGCGTCACGGTTGGTGGCCTGCAGCTCCGAGAGGCGCTGCGCCATGAGAGGATTGCGCCCAGGCGCAACCTCGATGAGGAACAGCAGCACGAACGCTGCAGAGATGGCGACGCAGATCAGCACGAATGCAAGCATGGCCGCCTCAGATCTCGATGTTCACGATCTTCCGGATCCACAGGTATCCGATGATCTGGAACACCAGGGCGATCAGCACCATCAGCTTGCCCATGGGATCGGTGAACAGCAGCCGGATATAGGGCGGATTGAGGCTGTAGATCGCGAGACCGACAGCGATCGGCAGCGCGGCCAGGACATAGCCACTGAACCGCCCCTGGGCCGTGTAGACCCGCAGTTGTCGGCGGATGGTGAAGCGCACCCGGATGACGTTGGCCAGGTTGTCGAGCACCTCGGCCAGGTTGCCGCCCACCTCCCGCTGAATCAGAATGGCCGTGGTAAGGATTCTCACGTCGATGAGACTCACCCTGTCTGCCATCGCCAGAAGGGCATCCTCGAACGGCAGCCCGAAGCGGTGCTCCTCGTGAGTCCGGCGGAACTCGCCCTGGATCGGCTCCTTGGTCTCGTCCGCCACCATCTTCATACCGGCTGAAAGTGGATGCCCGGCGCGGATGGCGCGGGCGAGCAGGTCGATGGCCTCGGGCAGCATTTCCTCGAAGGCGCCGATCCGCCGGTTGCGCTTGAACCGCACCACGCTGTACGGCATCAGGGCGCCGAGCAGCGCTGCCAGGACTGCGGCAGGCCACCAGCGGGTGAGCGCCAGGACTCCGAGACCCAGACCGACCGAGATGCCGATCGAGCTGAGCAGGAACATCGGCACATGGCTGGTCATGCCCGCCTGTTCCATCATGAGCTCGATGTCCTCCAGCGCGGGAACGCGGGCCGCTATCGGCTTGAACCAGCGCGGCAGCTCGTGGCTGCGGAGGCGGAGGATGCCCTCCTGCTCCGGCTCGTCATTGGTGAACGCGCGAAGCTGCTGGAGGGCCTCCCGCTGCCGCTTACGCTCCTGGAGGAGCTCCACCACCAGCGCGACCGATATGGTACCCAGGGCCACTGCGAAGAAGACCAGGAGCGCCGTGATCCAGGTCGAGGTCGGGAGACCTACCATCGGTGACTCCCCCCGAGCCGAGCGCTCACGTGCGGCCGCTCACCGAGGTTCGAGAACAGCATCCCGGCCAGATCGATGCCGTAGGACTTCAGGCGGTCCGCGAACTTCGGCCGGATGCCGGTCGCCTTGAACTCGCCCAGCACCTTGTCGTTCTCGCCCACGCCCGTGCGCTCGAACATGAAGATGTCCTGCATGGTGATGACGTCGCCTTCCATGCCGACGATCTCGGAGATCTGGAGAATCTTCCTGCTTCCGTCGCCCAGACGGCTCACCTGGATCACCACGTTGACGGCGCTGGCGACCTGCTGCCGCATGGCCTTCTCCGGCAGGTCGAGACTCGCCATGGCGATCATCGTCTCCAGGCGGCTCAGGCAGTCCCGCGGGGAGTTGGAGTGGATCGTGGTGAGCGACCCGTCGTGGCCCGTGTTCATCGCCTGGAGCATGTCCACCGCTTCCCCGCCGCGGCACTCGCCCATGATGATGCGGTCTGGACGCATACGGAGCGCGTTGATCAGCAACAGGCGCTGGGGTACCTCCCCCTGCCCTTCGATGTTGGCGGGCCGGGTCTCCAGCCGGACCACGTGGGGCTGGCGGAGCTGCAGCTCGGCCGAGTCTTCGATCGTGACGATCCGCTCGGTGGGCGGGATGAAGGACGACAGGATGTTGAGCAGCGTTGTCTTGCCCGCGCCGGTGCCGCCGGAGATGATCACGTTGAGGCGGGCCTTCACGATGCC
>DATFFX010000143.1:0-7659 GCA_035249825.1 Gemmatimonadales bacterium
GCGACTCGGCGGCAGCCGTCGCCCAGGCAGGGCTGGCGGACAAGATCACTCACGTGTCCACTGGTGGAGGAGCATCGTTGGAGTTTCTGGAGGGGAAGGAGCTCCCGGGCGTGGCTGCTCTGGACGATGCTTGAGGGGCTCGGGCACAGCAATGTTGCCGCAGATCAACGCAGATAACCAGGATCTACTCCGCTAGCACGATGAGGCCTGGTAAACCCTCCAACCATCGGTATTAGTGTGAGCTGTGTCTTCGGGAGTTTTCCGGCAGCAGAGACTATCCCATTTATCTGCGTTCATCTGCGGCCTGTTTGTTCTGTTTGCCCCGCTGCGATGGCCTAGCCATGTCCGACCGCTCGCTCATATACGCCGCCAATTGGAAGATGAACCTCGGCCCCCGGGACGCGCGGCGCTATGCGGAGCGGTTTCTGTCGCTCACCTCGGCGATCGAGGGCCGGAGCCTCTGGTTCTTTCCGCCGGCCGTGTCGCTCGGTGCTCTGTGCGCAGCGATGGGGAATCGGGAGGACCTTCGCGTTGGCGTGCAGAATGTCCACTGGGAGCCCAAGGGAGCCTTCACCGGCGAGATCTCGATTCCAATGGCAATGGAAGCCGGTGCCCGTGCGGTGCTCGCCGGCCACTCGGAGCGGCGCCAGCTGTTCGGCGAGACCGACGAATACGTCGCCCGCAAGGCGAAGGCCGCACTCAGTCTGGGTGTGACTCCACTGGTGTGCGTCGGTGAGACGCTGGCGGAGCGGGATGGAGGACGCACCGAGTCCGTGATCGTCCGCCAGCTTGCTCCGGTGATCGAGGCGCTGGATCCCGCCGAGTGGAGCCGGGTAGTACTCGCCTATGAGCCGGTGTGGGCGATCGGAACCGGAAAGAACGCTACACCGGACGACGCGGCTCAGATTCACGAGTTGATCCGGCTGGAGCTCGGGCGGAACGGTGTGTCGGCCCGCGTCTCCATCCTGTATGGTGGCAGCGTCAACAGCGGTAATGTGCTCTCGCTGCTCGCCCGGCCGCAGCTCGACGGCGTGCTGGTGGGCGGAGCGAGCCTGGATCCCGAAGGGTGGGCTGAGCTGGTGGGGTTGAGTTGAAGAGGCTATGAGCCATGAGCTATTAGCTATTAGCTATTAGCTATTAGCTATTCGCTCTCGGGGAATGGGCCATGGTCTGGGCTATAGCTCCAGTGAGCAAGGTAGCTGCCCTGTCTTGCGAACAACCGATAGTTAATAGCTAACCGCTCATAGCTCATAGCTCATAGCTACCATGCCCGAGCTCCCCGATATCAACCTCTACCTCGAGCACCTCGCTCCTCGAGTCCTGAACCAACCACTCGAGCGAGTTGTCGTCCGCAATCCATTCGTCGTACGATCGGTTGATCCTCCACTCACTGAAGCAGCAGGGAAGCGGGTGCTCGGGCTTCGCCGGCTGGGCAAACGCGTCGTCTTCGAGCTGGAGAACGGGCTGTTCCTGGTCGTTCATCTGATGATCGCGGGGCGGTTCCGCTGGAAGCCGCCCGGCACCAAGCCGACCGGTAAGCTGGGACTGGCGACATTCGAGTTTCCCTCCGGCGTGCTCCTGCTCACCGAGGCAGGAACAAAACGCAGGGCCTCGATCAATCTCGTCGCTGGTGAAGGCCGCCTGAACGAGTTCGACCGTGGCGGACTGGAGGTGCTCGAGTCCGATCGGGATGCCTTTGCAGCCCGCCTGAAGTCGGAGAGTCACACGCTCAAGCGCGCACTGACCGACCCGCGGCTCTTCAGCGGTATCGGGAATGCCTACTCCGATGAAATCCTGCACCGGGCTCGCCTCTCTCCCTTGGCGCGCAGCGGCAAGTTGAGCGATGATGAAATCACCCGGCTCTATCAGGCCACTCGCCTGACCCTGGAACACTGGATCGAACGACTCCGCAGCGAGGCGGGAGACAAATTTCCCGAGAAAGTGACCGCCTTCCGTGAGGGCATGGCAGTTCACGGCCGATACAAGCTTCCCTGTCCGGATTGCGGTACGCCGGTGCAGCGCATCCGCTATGCCGAGAACGAGACCAACTACTGTGCCCGCTGCCAGACCGGCGGACGTCTGCTGGCCGACCGGGCGATGTCGCGGCTGCTCAAGGAGGACTGGCCGAGGTCGATAGATGAGGTGGAGTAGCACGTCGCCAGTCGCCAGTCGTCAGTCGTCAGACGCGAGTCGCGAGACGCCAGTGGCAAATCGCTGAAGCGGTTACCTCTTCCTATTGGTTGCGACTGAGCGACCGAAGGAGCCCATTCAGCATTCTACCGATTTCGCGGCAGTGATCGTTCAGGATCGTCCAAGTAGCGGTCTTCAGATAACCGACATCACGGCAAAGCAGTAGCTGACACTCGACCTCGCAAACAGATCCGCGAGCCATCTGAAGGAATCTTGCTTGATCCCGGTTCGTCTTGCGGCCGGATCCTTCGGCAATGTTCGAAACGACGGAGATTGTAGCTCGCCTCAACTGAGCTGTAAGCCCAAAGCGCTCGGATTCAGGGAAAGACGCGGTGGTGCGATAGACTTCCAGGGCGAAGCCGTGTGCCTGTTTCCAGACAGAGAGTTGGTGATAGTCTCCCATGACACAGATGATACTCGACGTAAGACGCGGCGTTCGGACGAAACTGGCGCCCGTTGGTACAGAATTCCGCCGACTGAGCTGTCTCTGACGATTGACGACTGGCGACTGGCGACTGGCGACTTATCTCTGGCGTCTGACGACTTCTCTCTGGCGACTGGCGACTGGCGACTTTCCCCACTAAAATTCGGCCCGACTCGGGAGACCAATCATGTTCGCTTTTCTGCTCACGCTGCTCATCCTTGACGCGCTGCTGCTTTCCGTGGTCGTACTGCTCCAGGCCGGCCAGGGCGGAGGTCTTGCCTCCCTCGGCGGTGGCGGCACCGATACCGTGCTCGGCGGGCGCCAGGCCGTCACCATCCTGACCAAACTGTCGTGGTGGTGCGGTGGAATCTTTCTGGTCCTATCCCTCGTGCTCTCGTTTGTCCCACGGGGTGGAGGCTCGAGCGGTCTGCAGGAACGGCTGCGCGCCGCCACACCGGCCGAACCTTCTCAGCCGGCGCCGCTGCCACTCGGCACGCCTACCGAGCCCGCGCAAACCCCCGGCACGCCTCCCGCAGAGGCGCCTTCCAAGACTCCGCCTGCGGCAAACGCTCCCGCCCCTCAGCCGAAACAGTGAACCACGGCGTTCGCTCTAGGCGGGCGTGGTTCGGGCCATCGCGTGACTGATCGCCACGCTTTCGTCTTGCTCGAGGACGGGAGCTGGTTCGCCGGCACGACCGCACGACCCATCGATCCCGCCTTCGGTGAAGTGGTGTTCACCACGAATCTCACCGGCTACCAGGAGACATTCACCGACCCGAGCTACCTGGGCCAGATCGTGGTCATGACCGCGCCGATGATCGGGAATTACGGGATCAACGCGGAGGACTCGGAATCCGCCCGACCGCAGGTCAGCGGTGTTGTGGTTCGTGAGCTCTCTCGACACTCGTCGAACTGGAGATCGATCCAGAGCCTGGACGAGTGGCTGTCGGAATCCGGCGTTCCCGTGGTCGAAAATATCGATACTCGGCGGCTCACCCGGCATCTGCGCGAACGCGGGGCAATGCGCGGTGTCATATCCGAGGGTGCCGAGCCGTCCACGAAGCTCACGGCTCAACTGCTTGCATCGCCGTCGATGGAGGGTCTGGATCTCGCCTCCCGGGCGACCGTGAGCGAGCGTCATACCGAAGGCGCGGGTCCTCACATCGTTGCATACGATTTCGGTATGAAGCGCAACATCGTCCGGATGCTGCTTCAGGCGGGCTGCCGCGTAACGGTGGTGCCCTCGACCACCTCGGCGGTCGCCGTACGCGAGCTAAAGCCGGACGGCCTCTTTCTTTCCAACGGTCCCGGTGATCCAGCCGCTGTCAGCTACGTACTGGGCAATATCCGCGAGCTCTCCGCCGCAGGGCTTCCAACCTTCGGCATCTGCCTGGGGCATCAGCTTGTGGCTCTCGCCTACGGCGGTGGAACCGCCAAGCTGCCGTATGGGCATAGGGGGGGCAATCACCCGGTGCGTGATGTCCGGAACGACCAGGTGCTCATCACGACGCAAAACCATGGCTTCGCGGTAGTTGGCGGTGAGAATGGCATTCCGGGCGCGCCGGCGCTCGAGGTCACGCACCTGAACTTGAACGATGGGACGATCGAGGGAATTCGCCACCGCGAGCTCCCGCTCTTCGCCGTGCAGTACCATCCCGAGGCTGCTCCCGGCCCCCACGATGCGCTCCCCCACTTCGCCGAATTCATGGCGTCACTCGGCGCTGCCGCGGGCCCAAAGCCACAAGCCCTTGACAGACAAGGGTTAAGCTCATAGAATCGGCCATGGGAGGCGCCTGCTACGTTCCACTGTCTGTAACCCTTCTGGGGGATGCATGACCAAGGCCGATCTCGTAGAACAGGTAACCGCCTCCATCGCCCGCACGGCGGGCCCCATGATTTCCAAGAAGGACTGCGCCCGGGTAGTGGACGCATTCCTGGAGGCCGTCAAGGAAGCCCTCAAACAGCAGCACAACATCGAGGTCCGTGGCTTCGGGACCTTCAAGATCCGGCGCAGGAAAACGCGCATGGCTCGGAACCCACGAACTGGGGATCCAGTCGAAGTTGCCGCCCGTCCCGTGCCTGTCTTCAAGCCAAGCAAGGAGTTACGTGCGCTGGTAGCGGACGAAACATCGGAGGCCGAGCCGGCCGGTATGTAACCGAAGTATTCCAGGCACATCGCGAAGGCCGCTCGGGGGTATTTCCGGCGGCCTTCTTGTTGTTTCAGCACGGATGTTTCGGCCGGCCTCCGGAGGCTGTAACTTCCAGTCATGCCGGTCACTGCGCCTTTCCCAATCACCGTTCGCGTGCTGCTCTTTGCCAGTTACGCGGACACTCTGGGGTTCGACTCCGTCGAGCTCAGCTTCGATCCGCCCGCCACCGTCGGTGACGCTCTCGACCGCCTGCGATCTCTGCCGGGAGGAGAGCGCCTGCCGCCCAAGCCGCTGTGCGCCGTAAACCTCACGCATGTTCGTTCCGGCACGCTGCTGTCCGGTGGGGATGAATTGGCCATCCTCCCGCCACTCGCCGGAGGCTGATCAGTGTATCTGACTGAAGAGCCTCTCGACATCACTGCGCTGCTTGCGTCGGTACAATCGGCGGAGCGGGGCGGCGTCGCCTGCTTCCTCGGCACGGTGCGCAACCACCACCAGGGGCGTGAGGTCGTTCGCCTGGAGTACTCTGCCTATGCGCCGATGGTCGAGGTTGAGTGCGCCCGCATCGTGGCAGAGTCGCAAGCCAGATGGGATGTTAAAGTCGCCCTGCAGCACCGCATCGGCCGCCTCGAGATCGGCGACGCCGCCGTCGCAGTTGCAGCCGCATCCGCGCACCGGGATGAGGCGTTTCTCGCCTGCAGACATGTGATCGAGGAGCTGAAGCTCCGGGTGCCGATCTGGAAACGGGAGTATTACGCCGACGGAACGGTGGAGTGGGTGGAAGCGGGTAAGCGGGTAAGCGGGGAAGAGGGTAAGCAGGAAGCAGTGAGCGCCGGCGCGAGTGACTCCTCGAGACGACCAGCAGCGCGAATACATGCGGTGCCTGAATGACGGCCGAACTTACCCGCTTACCCACTTACTCGCTTACCGACCAGCACGGCCGCCCGCTACGAAGCCTGCGGATCTCAGTCACCGACCGCTGCAACATGCGGTGCCGCTACTGCATGCCGGAGAATGAGTACGTCTGGCTGCCCCGCGAGTCGATTCTCTCATTCGAGGAGATCGACCGCCTGGTAGGGATTTTTACGAGTTTAGGGGTCGGTAAAGTGAGGCTCACCGGCGGTGAGCCCCTGCTGCGGCACGACCTGGCGACGCTGGTGGCTTTACTGCGACGCCGGGCCCTGGATGATCTCGCGCTCACCACCAACGGAATCCTCCTGGCTCGATACGCAGAGGAGCTCCGGGCAGCCGGTCTGGATCGGGTAACGGTGAGTCTGGACACGCTGAGGCCCGCGCGCATGCTGGAGTTCGCCAGGAGTGGGCGCCACGCTGACATCCTGGAAGGAATCGCCGCGGCGCGGGCCGCGGGTCTCGGTGTGAAGGTGAACGCAGTCGTAATCCGCGGATACAACGATGATGAGTTGACGGAGCTGGTTGACTACGGCCGGCACTCCGGCGTCGAGGTTCGCTTCATCGAGTACATGGATGTGGGTGGAGCAACCGGCTGGTCGATGGACCAGGTGGTGAGCCGAGCCGAAATTCTGGCAGTGCTGGAAGGGCGCTACGGGTCGGTTGAACCGATCAGGCGGACCGACTGGGCTCCGGCCGAACGGTTTGCCCTGCCCGATGGCACCGCAGTGGGTGTGATCGCCTCGACTACGGCGCCGTTCTGCCGCACCTGCGATCGCGGGCGGCTCACTGCCGACGGCACCTGGCTTCTCTGCCTCTACGGCGAAACCGGCCTCGACCTGCGTGAGGCGCTCCGGATCGGCTCGAGCGACGAGGCGATCGCCGCCGCGATCGCGGACACGTGGAGGCTCCGCACCGACCGCGGAGCGGAAGTTCGAGCCGCAGCTCCAGGCCGCGGCATTCTCTACCAGCTGGATTCCCTCCGAGCCGATCCGCGCCGCGAGATGCACACCCGGGGCGGGTGATGGCGCCTCACATCGCCCTCATCCAGCCTCAGATCCCTCCCAATACCGGCAGCATCGCGCGGCTCTGCGTCGCGACCGACACGCCACTCCATCTCATCGAGCCGCTCGGCTTCTCCATCGACGATGCCGAAGTGCGTCGGGCCGGTCTGGATTACTGGGACCGGCTCGATCTATGGGTGCATCCGGACTGGTTCGCCTTTCGTGATGCCATGAGCCGGAGCCGCTGCCTCTACTTCTCGGCGAAAGCGTCACAGAGCTATCTCAGCGCCCCGTATCGCTCGAATAGCTGCCTGGTGTTTGGAAGTGAGACCGAGGGCATGCCTCTGCGGATCCTTGAGAAACATCCGGAACGGTGCTTCACGATCCCCATGAGCGGTTCGGTGCGAAGTCTGAATCTGGCGAACGCCGTGAGTATCGTACTCTATGAGGCATTGAGGCAGACGGGGAGTGAGCTGGGAGGCCGAAGTTTGGAGCTGGGAGCTGAGAGCTGACAGTCATCGCGAGCGGCCGCAGTGCCTGAGCGCAGCGAAGGGCCGCGTGGCGATCCCGCGGGTATGCTCGGGTCGCCGCTGGATTGCTTCGGCCGCTGCGCGGCCTCGCAATGACTCGTACCAACTCCCAGCTATATTGAGCCGATACAACCTCAATTCACACCTGAGAGTATCTGAATGCTGGCTAAAGTCGCAGTAGTCGGGGCCGGTAACGTCGGAGCAACGGCTGCCCAACGATTAGCCGAAAAGAATCTGGCGCGCACCGTCGTCATGGTTGACGTCGTTGATGGCGTCCCCCAGGGTAAGGGTCTGGACCAATGGCAATCCGGACCTATCGAGGGGTTCGACACCCGGCTCATCGGCAGCAACAACTACGACGAAGCGGCCGGGGCCGAGGTGTTCGTCGTGACCGCAGGCATCGCCCGGAAACCGGGCATGAGCCGCGATGACCTGGTGAAGACCAATGCCGG
>DATFFX010000144.1:0-6801 GCA_035249825.1 Gemmatimonadales bacterium
GGCGGATGTCGAGTGAGGCCGTCGGCTCATCCAGGACCAGCGCCCGAGGCTCCTGGGCCAGTGCCCGGGCAACACGCACTCGCTTCCACTCCCCTCCTGACAGTGAATCGACCGCGCGCTCGGCAAGCTCCGCGATGTCACACCGCTGAAGCGCCGCATTCACCGCCGCGTGATCAACGCTGCGTGGGGCTGTGAGGGGGCCGAGGTGCGCGTAGCGCCCCAACATGACCGTTTCGGCAACCGTCAATCGGAATGCAGCCTCCTCCTGCTGCCCGACTACGCCGATAACCCGTGCGAGAGATGCACGAGACCAGGACCCCACCGACCGTCCTTCTACCAATACGCTTCCGCGCTCGAGCGGCAGCAGACCGAGCAGCGCGCGCACCAACGTGGTCTTGCCACTTCCGTTCGGACCCACCACGGCCACCAGCTCTGAACCAGCCACCTGGCAGCTGACGCCATCCAGTGCAAGGGGAGCGTGAGGGTGGTAACGAGCTGCTATCGCCCTGGCCTCGAGGATCATGCCAGGGTTCTCCGCAGCAGAAGCGCGAAGAGTGGAACACCGATGAGAGCGGTGACGATTCCAACCGGGAGCTCGAGTGGGCGAACCGCAGTGCGTGAGACGACGTCGGCGAGTACCAGGAAGCAGCCCCCCACCAGAAAGACCGTGGGGAGAAGCGATCGGTGAAGCGGACGAAAGATGATTCGCACCGCATGCGGAACCACCAATCCGACGAAGCCGATGATTCCGCAGCTGGCTACACTCGCCGCGGTGAGGAGAGCGGTGCAGACGTACACCAGCCGTCGCACACGGTCCACTTCGACACCCAGGTGGTGGGCCGGCTCATCACCCAGGGCGATCAAGTCGAGCGAGCGCGCATGCAGGACAAGCAGGGCGATCGGAACGCAGGCATAGACGCTGAAGACACCGAGGGCACGCCAGGAGGCCGCACCAAAGCCACCCAGCAGCCACAGAAATGCATTCCGAACACCGGGCGCGTCAGAGAGCACCATTACCGCGCTCATGAGGGCACCCGCGAAGGCGCCGACTACGACGCCTGAGAGGAGCAGGACGTGAGGATCGAGGCGCCGTCCTGAGACGAGACTCAGGCGATACACCAGTGCTACCGCTGACATGGCGCCGATGAACGCCGCCACTGGCACTGCCCAGGCGCCCCCGGCGCGGGTAGCGATTGCGATGACGGCCCCGAGCCCGGCTCCGCTCGACAACCCGAGCAGGTAGGGCTCCGCGAGTGGATTGCGAATCATGGCCTGAAGCGCGGCCCCGCAGATCCCGAGGCTCCCGCCCACCAGGAAAGCCAGGATCACCCGTGGTGCCCGAAGGTCTCGGACGATGGCTGATCCTTCGGCGCCGGGGTGCCACAATCCCGCCCACACGCTACTGAGCGGGATCGCGACAGCACCCGCACTGAGGCCGACAGCAAGGCAAGACAGCACGGCCAGCATCAGCGCAGCGACGCGCGCGGCGCTCACCAGCGGCCCCGGCTCATCTTGGCCCTCAGCTCTCGAATCGCGAAGGGCGCTCTGGGGCTTGGCCGATTGAATTGAGAGCCGTTCACCTGAAGGAACCGCTTTTCCCGCACCGCCTCCACCACCTGCCACTCGGGCCGGCTGGCAAATGCCGAGGGCCCTTCGGCCGTGGTGAAGATCAGGTCAGGTTTGCGCGCCGCTACGGCTTCGATGCTGACCACCCCATCGGTCTCCACCACGTCCGCAAAGAGATTGTCGCCGCCCGCACGCTCCAGGAGCTCGTTGAGGAAACTTCCGCGTCCAATGGTCATCGGCGGTTGTTCCCAGACGAGCAGCAGCACCTTGGGGCGGCTCGGTCCCGCAGGCAGGGTGGCGGAGGCCAGGGCAGTGTCGAACACCGTTGCGAGTGAGTCCGCGGCTCGCTCATGGCCGGTGAGGGTGCCGAGCATGTGAGCTACACGAGTGACACTGCTCAAGGCATCGGTATTCACTCGAGCCGCAGCGATGCCGAGCTCCCGCAGGCGGCCCGCCACTCCTGCGTTCTGGCCCGAGTTGTACAGGATCACGAGATCTGGCTGGCTGGCGACGATGGCCTCGATATTGGGCTTGATGCCATCGCCAAGATCCGGCACCTTCTTTGCCGCGGGGGGATAGTCGCAATAGCTGGTGCGACCAACGACCACCGGCCCCGCACCGATGCCGAAGAGCAGTTCAGTGGTGGCGGGGATGAGCGACACAATTCGGCGGGCAGGAGCCGCGAGCCTGACTGTATCGCCGGCATCGTCAATGACGACGATGCGACCTTCTGCTCTCGACGTTCGCTGGCAGGCGGCCAGGACCAGCAGGCAAAGAAGGGGAAAGCCTGCCCTCAACGCAGCGAAGGGACGTCCTATAAAAATCATGCCCATCTTCCTGTTCGGAGGATGGGCGGGAGCGAGAGCCGAGCGGCTACCTCACGCCACCAACCCTCCCCCGAGGGCTTCATGGTGGCACGAACGGCGAGGTCTCCTGACTTCGGGCCTCCACTCGCCTTCCCGGTTTCCCAGTGGCAATCTGAGTGGAGAGCCTGGCCTCGAAGGACCAGGTGCCCGTTACAGTGGCGGGGCCGCGCCGGACTTGCACCGGCTTCCGAGTATCCCCGTTCGTGGGTCTTCAATTGTCAGCAGCCGCTAGTCTATCGGTTCTGCCCTCGCGCCGCAAGAGAGGTCTCGAGCAGGCCCTTCAGCCGGCCACGCTCCGCAAGATACGAACGCCATTCGTCGGTGGGGGTTTCACCCTCGCGCCCCAGATACCGTGCGTCCAGCGCAGCCAGCGCATCGAGCAGCTGGCCCGGTGGTGCTCCGGAGACCCGTTTCCGGCGAATGACGTACCACGCAGCGCTCGTGAGTACCAGCACGACCGGCGCAACCAGCGCGGCCAGTAGCCACTCGGGAGTTCGCGGACGCCCCGGCAGTCGTACGTGCACCGATTCGCCGGCCGCTACCGACCCGGTCCAGCGATGAAAGGAACGGCCCCGGAGCAGTTGGCTGTCGGCAAGCTCCAGCGTACCGCCACTCACTACGACATTCTTTTCCTCTGCGAGCACGTTCAGCATCGGCACCCCCTCGGCGACCCCGAGGTCGAGCACTTCGCGCCCTGCGGGCAGGACGTACTCCACGGTTACCTGCTTCTCACCTGGGGCAAGTGGCGCGGTGACTACAAGGGAATCGCCCCGCCGGGCGACTGCGGCAGGTGACACGTCGCTCTCGCCGACCTCCAACCCGATCGTTCCTCGGGGGAGCGGGCCGCTCCAGGATGGTTGCAAGCTGTCCGGAGCAACCCGGGTGCGCTGTGCGTCGTTCCGCAGCACTATGAGATCGAGCACATGTCGCGAGCCATCCTGATCCGGTTTCGCCACGACCAGGTGCCGGGCTTCCACGGAGACCGGTACAGTGCTCGACGTGTCGTAGACCACGATGCGAACTGTGGAATCCAGCCGCTCAGGCTTTATGCGTACCGGAGGCGAGAAATACTCGATGCCGGAATGCCGAGCGCTGAGGAGGTAGAGGGCAGCGGTGTCGGCACGAAAGGCAAACCGGAAGCGTCCCTGTGAGTCCGTAAGGAGAGAGTCCAGCGGACCCTGCCGCGCTGCGGCAACCTGATGCAACACCACTCGAGCGCCGGGGACCGGAGTGGAGTCGGGCCTTTGGACTCGACCCTCGGCGCGGTTTGTCTGAGCAGTGACGAAGGGGACGGAGAGGACGGAGAAGACGGAGAGGTTGGAAAGAAGAAAAGCTGCACGACAGTGTCTTCTTCTCCGTCCTCTCACTACGGATTGAACTTTCCGAAATCCTGCGGGTCCATCTTCTCCAGGTAGTCCTTGAGTTTGTCCGCCTCGAGCGAGGGGTCGGGAGAGGGCTCGTCGGTCTCGACTCCACTCTGATCCAGCAGCTGGTCGCTGGTGAAGATCGGTGCCCGCATCCGGAGCGCCAGGGCGATGCTGTCGGATGGCCGGGCGTCGACCTGGAAGACATGATCTTCCCGCCGGATCAGCAGTTCGGCGAAATAGGTGTTCTCCTTCACCGAGCTGATGACAACCCGGCGGAGGTCACCGCCGAGGCCCACGAGGATCTGTTTGAGGAGGTCGTGGGTAAGAGGGCGTTGCGCCTTCATTCCCTGCAATTCCATCGCGATCGCGCTGGCCTCCGCCGGGCCGATCCAGATTGGCAGAACCCGGCTGCCCTCTTTCTCACGGAGAATGACCACCGGCGTATTGGTGGTTCGATCGAGGCCGAGGTGCGCGACCATGACTTCGATCATCGCGCGTCCGCTTAGGTTCCTGCGTCCCAGCTCGCCAGGTATTTCACCTGCTCCGCCGTCAGCGTGTCGATGGAAACTCCCATGGCCTGCAGTTTGAGCCGGGCGATCTCCTGGTCGACCGCGATCGGCAGGCGGTGCACCGCCTTGGCCATCGTGGCCGCGTCCTTGGCCAGGACCTCAGCCGCGAGTGCCTGATTGGCGAAGGACATGTCCATTACGCTCGCAGGATGCCCTTCCGCAGCTGCCAGATTGATCAATCGGCCCTCACCGAGCACCATGACGCGGCGTCCCTTCACCATGAACTCCTCTACCATCTCGCGCACAGATCTGCGGCTCGAGGCGATCTTGGCCAGGCCCTCGAGATCGAGCTCGACATTGAAGTGGCCCGAGTTGCAGACAATGGCCCCATCCTTCATGGCGGAGAAGTGCTCCGGCCGGATGACATGGAGGTTGCCTGTCAGGGTAATGAACAGATCCCCTACCGGCGCCGCATCGGCCATCGCCATCACCTCGAACCCGTCCATTCTGGCTTCGAGCGCCGGCAAAGGATCGATTTCCGTGACGATCACGTGCGCGCCGGCTCCCCGGGCGCGGCTGGCGACCCCCCGCCCGCACCAGCCATACCCCGCAACCACCACGGTACTCCCCGCCAGCAGGAGATTCGTGGCCCGCACCACGCCGTCTAGAGTCGATTGCCCCGTGCCGTAGCGGTTGTCGAACATGTGCTTGGTGTTCGAGTCGTTCACCGCGATGATCGGGAACTGCAGGATACCCTCTTTCGCCATCGCCTTGAGGCGAATGACGCCGGTTGTGGTCTCTTCGGTGGAGCCTCGTACGGCCGCGACGAGCGCCTTCCGATCGGCCTGCGACAAACGTTCCACCCACTGACGAATCGGCGGAGCGAGATCATCGAGCCGGTTCAGCGCGATCATGTGGAGCGCGCCCACCAGATCGGCCCCGTCATCCTGGGTCATCTGAGGACCGAACGCGAGGGCCTGCGCGATATGCGTGTAGTAGGTCTCGTGATCCTCTCCCTTGATGGCGTACACCCGCACGCCATGATCGCGCACCAGATGCGCGGCCACATCGTCCTGGGTGGAGAGAGGGTTCGAGGCACACAGTGCGATCTCCGCACCTGCTGCCCGCAACGTGATCATCAGGTTCGCCGTCTCCGTGGTCACGTGCAGGCAGGCTGACAGCCTGACTCCCTTGAGCGGCTGCTCCTTGGCGAACCGCGCGCGGATTTGGCGCAGCACCGGCATCGATCGCTCCGACCACTCGGTGCGACGTTTTCCTTCGTCTGCCAGGGCCAGGTCTCTGACGTCGTGTTTCGCTTGGGCAGCTTGGACGGTCATTGGGCTCCTCAGCGGGCGGCCGACAGCAGATCCTTCACGCGGTCGGACTGTTCCCAGGTAAAGAAATCAACCTTCTTGCCATTGAATTGCCCGGTCTTGGGCTTACGACCGAAGTGTCCATAGCTTGCAGTAGGCCTGTAAATTGGCCGCTTCAGCTTCAGGGCGTCAATGATGCCCTTGGGTGTCAGCTCGAACACTTCGTTGACGATCTTTTCGAGTGCTGCATCGGGCATGGCTCCAGTACCGAATGTCTGGACCAGAACCGATACTGGTCGAGCTACACCGATGGCGTACGCCAACTGCACTTCGCAGCGTCGGGCGAGCTTGGCGTCGACGATGTTCTTGGCCACCCAGCGGGCTGCATACGCGGCAGAGCGGTCGACCTTCGACGGATCCTTCCCGCTGAAGGCACCGCCACCGTGGCGAGCCATGCCGCCATAGGTGTCGACGATGATTTTGCGACCAGTCAGGCCGGCATCTCCATGCGGTCCGCCGATGACAAAACGGCCGGTGGGATTGATCAGGAACTTGGTTTTCCCATAATCGAGACCGGCCTCTTCCAGCACTGGCTTGACGACCTCCTCGACCACGGCTTCGCGAATGGTGCCATAGGCCAGCTGCCTCGAGCCGTTGCGCTCGGCATGTTGGGTGGAGACCACTACCGTTCTCACCGCGATCGGCCGATCGTCCTCGTACTCGACCGATACCTGGGACTTTCCGTCCGGACGCAGCCAGTCGATTCGAGTCCCGCCGTTCAGCCCCTTCCGTACCGCGGCCAGTCGCTCGGCAATTCGATGGGCGAGAATGATCGGTAAGGGCATCCGCTGCCGGGTTTCACTGGTAGCGTAGCCGAACATCATGCCCTGATCGCCTGCGCCCTGTTCCCTGCCGGAATCAGCATCGACACCCATAGCGATATCGGGGGACTGCCGGTCGATGGTGGTGAGGACTGCGCAGGTGCGGCCGTCGAAGCCATAGGAGGCGTCGGTGTATCCGATCGATTCTACCGTCTCACGCACAAGGTCGGGTATGTGGACGTAGGTGTTAGTGGTAATCTCCCCGGCCACCACAGCCATTCCGGTCGTGACCAATGTTTCGCACGCCACCCGGGCGGCCGGATCGCGGGCAAGAATCGCATCGAGCACGGCATCCGAGA
>DATFFX010000145.1:0-2645 GCA_035249825.1 Gemmatimonadales bacterium
GATTCGGGTGGAATGTGCCGAAGAGGAGAAGTTCGGTCTGGTCGAGCGTGCGGCGGTGCACTTCGCCCTGCATTATCCGGTCAACACGATAGATGGTGTACGAATCACCTTTCCCAAAGGCTGGGGCCTGCTCCGGGCCTCGAACACCCAGCCGGTACTGGTGATGCGCTTCGAGGCCACCGACGCGGAAGCGAGAGATGCGTACCGGGCAGAGGTGGAGGAGTTTCTGGAGAGACAGACAGTTTGAACGGTGACCGGTGAACGGTGAGCGGGAGGCGCGTGTCACCCTGAGAGCCTGCCCCGAGCCATCCAGCGAGGGGTTTCGCGCAGCGAAGCCGGGGGGACCGATGACAGTAGTTGGTTGCTGTTCACCGTTCACTGTTCACCGTTCACGCTTCTAGGCATACACTTGTCCCGGCGCAGTCGGCGGCTCACCGGAGTCCTCCTCGCAGTGGTCGTTCTGCTGTTCGCCGGCCGATGGACCGCTGTTCTGCTGGCCGACCAGTGGTGGGCCGCGGAGCTTTCCCCCGAGGCGGCCGCGTACCTCACCGACTGGCACATCCTTCGCCTCACGCTCGACCTCGCCGGCATTCTCATCGCCTCTGCCTGGTTCATCGGACATCTGCTCCTGGTCTATCGCGCGGTCGGCACGGTACAGGTGCGCCGCAACGTGGCCAATCTCGAGTTCCGCGAAGCGCTCACTCCGGGAACCCTGCTCGCCGTGGCAATCGCGACTGGCGCGCTGCTGGGGCTGCTCGTCGGGGTTGGCGCATCCGGATGGTGGCGGGAAGCGACGCTGGCGTGGCACGGCGTCTCGTTTCGTGTCAGCGACCCGCTCGTGGGTCGCGACCTGGGTGTCTATGTCGCGCAGCTTCCGATCTGGCGAGCCGCCCACGGCTTTGCGCTCCTCCTGGTTCTTCTCGCCCTGTGCGGAGTAGTCGCACTGTACATGCTGGTCGGCGCCATCCGATGGATCGACCGCAGGCCTGCCATCAACAGTCACGCCCGGGCGCATGTCGGCTGGCTGCTCGCCGCGCTCGCGCTGGTGCTTGCCTGGGGATACCTCCTGGAACGCTACGAGGTGATCGCCGGACCCCCGGAAATTCTCGATGAGCCGGGTTGGCGCACCGGTCTGACGATGGCCCCTTTTCTCGCCGGGGTCGCGATCGCTACCGCTGCGCTATCCGCCTGGTGGGCGGTTCGTGCGCGCCACGCACTGCTCCTCGCCGGGTGGATCGTCCTGGCTGCCGCCTCGATCGCCGGCCACTGGCTTCTTCCTCCGCTCCTTGGTGGACCATTGACGCGCCCGGTGGACCCTCGCGCCTTGGAACAGCTGGAACGCATGGCCTACGGTCTCGAGGGATTGCGTGATACCCGGCTCGACCCCATCGCCCAGGCGATGCTTCCGGCTGTCCCATCGCTCTGGAACCCGGTAGCGGTCGCGCGGATGCACCCCGCGGACTCCGTCCATCTGGTCTCAGTCGACCCCGCGGTGCTCACCCGGCAGGGAAAGCGGCGCCCGGTGTGGCTGGTCGTGCGATCCGAACCAGGTCAGCGCATCGTGGTCTCTGCCATCGCGGACAGCCGTATCGGCCGCACTGGGGAGCCTCTGTTCTATCGCTTGAGCGACACGCTGTCACATCAGGGACCGATCGCATTGCTCGAGCTTCCCTCCGATCTACTGCAACCCGAAGCCCCTGCATTCCGGTTACATCAGGGGGAGGCGCCCGGCGTTCCAGTCAGCTCCTGGGCCAGGCGGCTGGTTCTGGCGTGGGCGCTCCAGGCAGGCGAGCTGCTGGGTCAGCTTCCCGCCGGGACCCATATCGATTGGCGTCTCTCGCCGGAAGATCGGCTGGCACGGCTGGCTCCGTTCGCCGATTGGAGCGCGCCGACGGCTAGAGTCATCAACGGCCAGCTCGTCTGGTTGTCTGACGGGTACCTCGCATCGAGCACCTTTCCGTTGACTGGACGTGTGGTGTGGAAGAACCGCAAAGTCGGGTCGCTCAGATCGGCTTTCCTGGGGACTGTGAATGCCGAGAGCGGTGCGACCAGGGTATACCTCCAGCCGGGAGCCGACGCACTGGCAGAAACCTGGGCCCGCGTCTCCGGCGGTGTCGTCGAGCCTGGCTCGAGCATACCGGAGCTGATTCTTCGCGCGGCGCCGTATCCCGGCGACCTCTTCCGGGTCCAGGCGCAGGAGCTGGAGAACGCTCCCTGGAACGCCGGAACACTCAGTGGAGCCCCACGCCCCTCAGCCAATGAAGCACCTTTGCCTCAGATCGGCTGGAGTGTTGATACTTCCGGCCCCCAGATGATCTCCACCTTCGAATCGCCCGGTGAGCGGCGCCTCAGCTCTGTGCTGATAGGAGCGCGAAACGATGGCCGGATGCAGCTGCAGCTGGTGCGGCTCGACTCGACGACAACCCTGCCGATCAGCGGCGTCCTCGAGAACCGCTGGGCAAACTTTCCATCATACGATGCGCTGGTCGATTCGATCAGTGAGGACGGCGGAAAGCTGGATCGGGGGCCGGTCAGGGTAGAAGTAGGTCCGGGCGGGCCGGTCGCCTATCAGGCCTACTTCGCCCAGCGCCCGGCCGGAGGAGTAGTGCTCGCCTGGGTGGCGGTCGCGGCTCGCGACCGGCTCG
>DATFFX010000146.1:0-5466 GCA_035249825.1 Gemmatimonadales bacterium
TTGAGCGAACCACCTGCGTCCGGCTACCCGACAGATCGACGTTCCAAACCCGATGGTTTCGCCCACCCTCGATCCTGATCCCGTGTCGGTATCCCCGGATCGCCCCACCGTTGATCGAGACCCCATCCACTCCCCGGCTGGAGACGCCGATACCGACATAGCGGCCCGGCACCGAGTCACCGCTTTCGAGCACCACGCCGGTGAGGTCTATTCGGGTACCTGAGGCCGCCGCGATGATGACGCCGCGCTCGCCGGCATCGGAAATTCGATAGCGTCCCGGGCAGACTCGTACATCTCCTTGCACCTGAGTGCCGGCCCGGGCTGGACGAATGCATGGTGCGATGTAGTGGTGCGGACCAGAGCCCGCCAGCGTCAACACAAAGGAGAGAACTTCGAGCATCATGGTCGAACCGGGTAGCCCCGCTCACGCAGGTAAGCGCGAGCCAGGGGAAGTGAGGATTCCTGGTAATGAAATATCGTTGCAGCGAGGACGCCGTGCGCGCCGGCTTCCAATGCCTCGGCGAGATGGCTCAAGTTGCCTGCGCCGCCCGAGGCTATCACCGGGATGCCCACTGCGCGGGAAGCCATGCGAATCAGCGGCAGATCATATCCGGTTCCGGTCCCGTCCTTGTCCATGGAGGTCAGCAGAACCTCGCCGGCCCCGAGGGACTCCAGGCGGCTGCACCATTCGATACCCTCCAGCTGGGTGGCTTCCCGACCCCCATTGACCATCACCGCGAGGCATTCGCCGGTCCGCTTGACGTCCACGGCTGCCACCACGCATTGACTGCCAAAGCTGTCCGCCAGCCGCGAGACCAACGAGGGGTCCCGAACCGCGGCGGTGTTGACGGCGATCTTGTCGGCGCCGGCTCTAAGGGCTGCGCCGGCGTCGGCAATGGATCGGATCCCGCCACCGACCGTGAACGGAATGAAAATGGATTCTGCTACCCGGCTGACCATCTCCAGCGTGGTGTGTCGAGCGGTCGGGCTCGCGGAGATGTCGAGAAAAACCAGCTCATCCGCGCCCTCGGCGTCGTATCTTGCGGCTTGCCGCACTGGGTCTCCAGCGTCCCGTAACCCCTCGAACTGCACCCCTTTGACTACTCGTCCGCCGGCGACGTCGAGACAAGGGATGATCCGTCGGGCTAGCATACCCGGAGTACGTCTTCCAGGGCGGCACCATGGCCGGCGCCAAGGAGAGCTGAGATGTCCGCCAGGGCACGGCGCTCGCGTGGCCAGGCGAAGCGGGATTCAGCGTTCGCGGCAGCCAGCCACTCGGATCGATCATGCTCGGCCCCCAGGCGTACCGCTACTCCGTTCGGGACGAACGCGGCGAACACCGGCACGAGGGCAACTTCGTCTATTCGGTGTTGATAAAACGACTCGACCCGGCTGACGCTGTAAAGCCGTGCTGCAGTCAGTCCTGTCTCCTCCTCGAGCTCACGGACTGCCGCCTCGGCCGGCCGCTCCCCCGCCTCGATATGACCATGCACCGTTTCCCATGAACCCGGGCAGCGTCCCCCGGCACCGCGGCGTAGCGCCAGGCACTCCAGCTCGGCGCCTGACCCACGCAGCACATACACATCGACCAGAGATACCCGGATCGACGTCACGGCTGCCACCGCGCGAATGCGGACAGAAGCTCGATGCCCGCCTGCTGAGACTTCTCGGGGTGGAACTGCGCGCCGATGATGGCGTCTTGTCCGACCAGAGTGGTGAAGACCCCGCCGTAGTCGCAGGTTCCCAGCACCGATTCCGGTGGGAGATCCGCAGGATAGTAGCTGTGCACGTGATAGAAGAATTGAGACGAGCCGCCGAACGTCTCATTCACCAGGGCGTGCCTGCTGCCAGCGGCAGTCAGATCGACCCGCGCCCAACCGACGTGTGGAACCGGGAGGTTGGTGGAAAACCGGCGAACCCGTCCCGGAAGGAGACCAATGCCGCGCGCACCCGGAGCTTCCTCGCTCATCTCGAAGAAGAGCTGAAGTCCCAGGCAGATCCCCATGATCGGGCGGCCGGCTCGGGCCACCTCCCGGACGGCTTCGGCCAGGCCGGTTGAAGCCAGCGTGCGAGACCCTTGCCCGAAGTTGCCGACTCCCGGTACCAGGACGCGCTCCGCCCGGCGTATGTCTTCCGGCTCGCTGGTGAGGGTAGCCGGATGACCCCGTGCCGCGAGAGCCCGTACCACACTGGCCAGATTGTTCACCCCGTAGTCCACCACGGCGATCATAGCGATCCCTTGGTCGATGGCACTCCAGTGACCCGCGGATCGAGCGAGGTGGCAAGGTCCAATGACCTGGCAAATGCCTTGAAGGCACACTCCACGATGTGATGGGGATTGTCTCCCCGAATCAGGTCGAGGTGCACCGTCAGACCCGCGTTCAGCACCAATGCGCGAAAGAACTCCGGCGTCAGAAACACGTCATAGTCACCCAGCATCTGCCATTTCGCAAAATCGATGTGGTAGGAGAGGTAAGGCCGGCCAGAGACATCGAGAACACACCGGACCAGCGCCTCGTCCAGAGGCACCATGGAATCGGCAAACCGGCGAATGCCCGCACGGTCACCCAACGCCTCGGCCACTGCAAGCCCGAGTACGATCCCCGTGTCTTCAACGGTGTGATGACCGTCGACATGGAGGTCACCGTGCGCCTCGACGGTGAGGTCGAGCAGAGCGTGGCGGGCGAGCGCTTCCAGCATATGGTCGAAGAATCCGATGCCGGTTTTCACCCGAGCCTCGCCGGTCCCATCCAGGTTCACCCGGACGCGAAGTTCGGTCTCTTTGGTCGTGCGGGCGAGCTCAGCTACTCGGGCCATTCTCGGCTCCGCAAGAGATTAGCCGCAGATAAACGCGGATGGACGTGATCAAACTGGATCAGATTGTGTATGGCGATCGTGTCGCTGGTCGAACCCTGGCGATGCATTCAAACCTAAATCTCTACGGCTGCATCCGCGTTTGTCCGCGTTTATCTGCGGCCGAGTCTCCCGGGAGTTCCCCCAAGACCTGCTCCAGCGCATCGATGACTGCATCCATGTCGTCGGGCGTCCCGATCGAGATCCGAAGACACTCGGCCAATTGAGCTGAATCCGAGACGTCGCGCACGAGGATGCCGTATCCATCCCGCAGACGATGAAAGAGCTCTTTGGCCGGTACTCTCGACGTCCGTATCAGCACGAAGTTCGCTGCCGTGGGATACACGATCAGCCCCGGCACCAACCGCAGTCGCTCGATGAACCGGTCCCTGGTTTCGATCAGCTGGCGGGTGCGGGTTGCCAGCACCGGTGCATGCCTGAGTGCCGTTCGCGCTGCAGCCAGAGTGATCACGTTGACGTTGTACGGCAGCTTGCCCTTGCCGATCTCGCGCGCCACTGCCGGATGGGCGAGGGCGAGCCCAAGCCTGAGACCCGCGAGACCCCAGGCTTTGCTGAAGGTCCGGAGCACGACCAGCCGTGAGGATCGGGATAGAAGCGGCAGCGCGCTGGGCCCACCGAAGTCCTGATAAGCTTCGTCACACACGACCAGGGCGCCCGTTTCCGAAAGGATGCGTTCTATTGCCCCCTCCGGCAGGGCGGAACCCGTCGGATTGTTGGGCGAGTTGATGACAATGACGCGGGCTCCGTTGTCCTGCGCCGTGGCGATCAAGCCGTCCACATCGAAGGCAAAGTGCTCATCCAGAGAAACCGGTACGTAACGGCCGCCGAACACTCCGGTGAGCAGACGGTAAAGCGAGAACGTCGGGGAAGGAGCTACCAGTGCATCACCGGGCCGCAGCGTCACTGACAGTATGGACCCGATAAGCTCATTGGAGCCGTTTCCTACCAGCACTCCATCAGGCAGCCACCCGAAGTGCTCAGCCAGAAGCGCCAGCACGTCGGCCGGCGCGAAGTCAGGATAGCGCTGCCAAGCCTTGTCGGCAGCGGCCTCGAGCACCTCGCGCTTGAGCTCAGGCGGGAAATCGAACGGCGACTCGTTCTGGTTGAGCTTGCGGACGGCCGGTAGCGCCGCGAGCGTGTAGCCCGGCAGGCCTCGTACCGACGGCTTTATGAGTGATAGACCATCTGCAGCATGGGGAAGCACAACCGCAGGTCTGGCGACTCTCTCGAGCGAATCGTGCGGGGTTGAGGCAGTCGGCGGATTGGTCGATCCGCTCAAGCGCGATGGCGGCCGAGGACAGCCTCGAGCCGAGCAGTAAGCGAGCGGGCCCGGAATGGCTTGGTCACAAAGTCGTTTGCTCCGAGCTCGAAGACCCGAACCTCGTTGTCCTCATCACCCTTCGCGGTGAGAACCATCACCGGGATCTCCTTCGTGGCAGGACGGGAGCGAAGCTGGGCCAGCACCCCGTAACCGTCCAGGCCGGGAAGGTTAAGATCGAGGATGATCACGTCGGGTGCGTGCCGGTCCACTTCGTCGAGGGCTTGAATTCCATCACGCGCCTCGGCGACAGTGTAGCCCTCACGCTGGAGGAGATCCTTCATGACGCGGCGGAGCTGCTCCTCATCTTCGACCAGCAGCACGCAGGCACCCTGACCCCTCCCCTCGCCCGGTACTCGCTCGACTGCAACCGGCTCCTCGAGGAGGTCCATCGCGAACTCGAGCGACACGGGTATGGGCTCCAGTCGCGGAGCGACGTCAGGCGCAGAGATCCGGCTCGTACGTGACGACTTGGGGCGGGAGACCGGCTCCGGCGACTTTGCAGTCTCCTCGTGAGGCGGCTCGGTCACACGCAGCAGCTCCTCGATCGTGGATTCGCCCGAGAGAACGTGCCTGAGCCCACTGGCGAACAGCGATCGCATCCCCCCCTCCCGCGCAGCCTCGGCAATCTTCTCCGCGGCTGCTCCTTCGCTGATGCGCCGCTCGAGATCGGGATTCATGGTGAGGACCTCCACGATACTGAAACGGCCCCGATATCCGGTCATGGAACATTCGGCACAGCCGACTGCGCTGTACAGCGTGGCACCGGACGGAATGAAGCGCTTGAGGCGGTCGCTGATATCCTCGGTCATCGGAACGCGGCAGCCGGGGCAGATCCGCCGCATCAGGCGCTGAGCCACGACCCCACGGAGAGCCGGAGCGATCTTGTACGCCTCCATCCCTATATCCACCAGCCGGGTGACGGCATTAGGCGCATCGTTGGTGTGCAGCGTCGACAGCACAAGATGGCCGGTCAGAGAGGCCTGAAGCGCGATCTGAGCGGTCTCCTTGTCGCGGATCTCGCCGATGAGTACCACGTCCGGGTCCTGTCGGAGAATGGACCGGAGTGCCGAAGCGAAGGTAAGGCCCGCCTTTTCGTTGACTTGCACCTGCACGATGTTGGCGCCCAGCCGATATTCGACCGGATCTTCGACCGTGACGATGTTGATCCCCTCACCCTGGACCACCCGGAGAGCCGAGTAGAGCGTGGTCGTCTTCCCGGAACCGGTGGGTCCGGTGACGAGAATGATCCCTTCCTTGTTGCTCAGGAGGGA
>DATFFX010000147.1:0-2339 GCA_035249825.1 Gemmatimonadales bacterium
CCTGCTGGACCCGGAGCTGTTTCAGGCAGCGAGCCGGCTGATTCTCTCCGCCGACGAATGAGAACGTTGACGGCGTCCGTCCCGGCGCATAGACTCTCGAGAATCACCGGACGTAACCATCCTTCCAACCCCGACCGATCCATGGTGGAGTACGCGGTCCTGCTCTCCCAGAACGCCTCTGAGATCATGGGCATGACCGGAGGTGATGTTGCGGCGTGGGTCTCCGGTCTCAACTGGATCAGGATCGGTACTGCAATACTTGCACTGGGCTCGGTCCGGGTCATTATCTGGGCCTTCGGGGGCCGTTAGGCGATCGGCTGCACCAACCCTCCTCTCCTCCGCCTCACCCTGCCCGCGTGACCTGAAGTACAGCCCATTTATCGTTGCCGGTCCATCTTTGATCCTGAAGATTGTCATCTATTTTCCGGGAGAGAAGCCATGGAATCGAGCGACAGGATTCGCCGGTGGGCGGGATGGCTGTGCCTGGGGACGGTGGCGACTCTGACTTCGATGGGGTATCACTTCGGCAACATCCGCTTCGCTCCGCTGGCTGCGGGGTTTGCTATTCTGGCGGCTCTCTGCCTTTCGGAACGCTGGCGGGCACCGGTGAGGAGCGATGGCATTCACCCGGGAACAGATTCGGGAAGCAATCGAGCGAGCGGGTGACGCCCACTGGCAGGCTCTGATCCGGCATCACGAGGACGCGTATCCCGAGAGCCGTCCAACTCCGGGTGACGTGGCGCGAGGCGAGGCCGAGCGGCTCAACGCAATCGGACTCGGTGATCAGGCCGACCTGAAGCTGATCGAAACCCGGGTAGAGCGGCTTCCTACCACTCTTCGCATTACCCATATCTTCGAACATCATCCCACAGGTGCACGGCTTCTGACCGAGCCATTCACTGGCTACGACTGAGCCCTTCCGTGCTCCCGCGATGACCGGGCTCAGCTTCCACCTGATCCCTCATACCCATTGGGATCGGGAATGGTATCTGCCCGAGAGCGTGTTCCTCGCGCGGCTCGTCGCGACAATCGACGATCTGCTCGCCCGGCTCCACTCCGATGCCGACACGAAGTTCCTGCTGGATGGCCAGACCGTTCTGCTCGAGGATTATCTGCGGGTACGGCCTGAGCGGGAACCGGACATCGCCGAGCTGGTGCGCGCCGGCCGGCTCCAGATAGGCCCCTGGTACGTGCTCGCAGACGAGCTGATCCCCACGGGTGAATCGCTGATTCGAAATCTGCTGGCAGGTCAGGTGGACGCCGATCGCCTGGGCGGTCGAGCCGACGTGTTGTATTCGCCCGACGCGTTCGGACATCCGGCTGTCTGGCCCACCCTTGCGGCGGAATTCGGAATCCGGTTCGGGGTGGCCTGGCGTGGCCTCGGCGGTGAACCAGGGCAGGAGCGTGACCTCTACCGGTGGCGGGGTCCAGATGGCAGGGAAGTGCTGCTCTACCATCTGCCTCCCGACGGATACGAAACCGGCGCTGGGCTCCCGGCTGATGCCGTGCGGCTTCCGGCGGCATGGAGCCGGATACGGTCCGCGCTGGTCGGACGAGCTTCCACTCGCCACATCGCGGTTTTCGTGGGCGCCGATCACCACGCCGCGCACCCGGCCCTGGGGCGGCTGCGATCCTTGCTCCAGCAAATCGAACCCGCCAGCGAGTTCAGCATTTCGAGTCTGGAGGAGTTCTTCGGATCGGCTTCCGCGGAAGCGATGGCCTTGCCGGTTCTCTGCGGCGAGCAGCGCTGGTCGTACGGCTACACCTGGACTCTCCAGGGTGTTCACTCCACTCGCGCACCCCTCAAGCGGCGGCATGCCCTGACCGAGCTGTCGCTTTGGAGAATCGCCGAGCCGTTGGCCGCGTTGGCGCAGGTGATGCGCGGCGGTGATCGCCGACCCCTCTTGCGTCATGCCTGGCGCACCCTGCTCCAGAGTCAGTTTCACGATTCGATTGCCGGAACTACCAGCGACGCAGTCGCCCGGCGGGTAGAGCTGCGGCTCGACGATGCCCGCAATCTTGCATCCGAGATCGCACGCGCCAGCGTCGATGAGCTGGTGGGAAACATCCCTGACCGTGCCCGAGCCAAGCCGGAGAGCACGAACCCACGGCTGGTGCTGTGGAACCCGGTGCCCCGGCGGCGGCGAACGATCGTGGTGGCGGATCTGAGCTGGTTCCGCCGGGATCTGCTGGTCGGCCCGCCGGGCGATCGTCTGTCCCGCATTGGGCCGGGGTACCGTGCATTCCATTTCCTTGGCCCCGCGGGTGAGGTGCCGGTGCAATCGCTCGGTCAACGCGGAGGCCAGGAGCGGCTCGATGCACCGCATCACTACCCCGAT
>DATFFX010000148.1:0-3165 GCA_035249825.1 Gemmatimonadales bacterium
ACCAGGCCCCCTGCCGCCGCCTCCACCACCGCCCGGATTACCTCCTCCACCACCGCCACCGGGTCCTTTTCCACCCTTGCCGCCTCCACCCTGGCCCCCGCCACCCCCACCCCCTTGACCGCCGCCACCGCCCTGGCCGCCGCCACCTCTTCCGCCGCCCGGCTCATCATTCCCTTTTCTGGCCGTGGGAGACTCAGCTTCATCTGTTCCCGGGAACTCCTCATTCTGTCTCATTGTACCACTCCTTGATGATGTATCTGCGAGCGGCGAAACATGAACCTCGACCACATTGCATATCTGCCGAGACTCAGGGCTTCAGGACCACTTTGACGCAATCGTCCGCTTTCTTCACGAACATCTCGTATCCTTCGGCGGCCCGATCGAGCTCCAGCCGGTGGGTAATCACGAAGCTCGGATCGATCTCTCCCCGCTGAATGCGATCCAGCAATGGACGCATGTATCTCTGGACGTGGCATTGCCCGCTCTTGATGGTAAGCGACTTGTTCATGACGGCTCCCATCGGGAACTTGTCGATCAGACCACCGTAGACCCCGATCACCGAAACCGTGCCAGCGTTCCTGCATGCCATGATTGCTTCCCGAAGCGCGATTGGCCGATCGGTCTCCAGCATCAACGCTTGCTTCGCGCGGTCATAGGCGTAAATAGCCGCGTGACCGTGTGCCTCCATGCCTACCGCCTCGATGCACGCATCCGGGCCTCGGCCGCCGGTCATCTCATTCAGCGCTTCGAGTACGCTGACCTCCTCATAGTTGATTGTCTCGGTGGCCCCGGCCTTGTCCCGGGCCATTCTGAGGCGATACTCGAAGCGGTCAATGGCAATGACTCGCTCGGCGCCGAGCATCCTGGCGCTGGCGATCGCGAACTGGCCAACGGGTCCCGCACCCCATACCGCGATCACGTCGCCCGGCTCGATGTCGCACATCTCCGCGCCCATGTAGCCGGTGGGAAATATGTCCGACAAGAAGAGCGCCTGTTCGTCCGTGAGCTCATCCGGCACCTTGACGGGGCCAACGTCGGCAAAGGGAACTCTCACGAACTCGGCCTGCCCACCCGCGTAGCCTCCAGTCAGGTGGGAGTAGCCAAAGATGCCGGCCGGGGAGTGACCGAACATCTTTTCCGCCAGCCAGGCATTCGGGTTGCTATTCTCACACAGCGAGAACATCCCATTCTGACAGGACAAGCACATGCCGCAGGAGATCGGAAACGGCACAACAACACGATCCCCGATCTTGAGGTGGTTCTTGAGCCCGGAGCCGGTCTCCACGACTTCTCCCATGAATTCATGACCGAGGATGTCGCCCTTTTGCATGGTAGGGATGAAGCCATTGTAGAGATGCAGGTCGGAGCCACAGATAGCAGTCGACGTTATGCGTACGATGGCGTCGCGTGAATTCAGAATCTTGGGGTCGGGCACCTGTTCCAGCCTGACCTTTTTCTTGCCTTCCCAGCAGATAGCTCTCATTGCCATACGCTCCTGATCTTCAGTTCACCACGCTCCCAGCGAGTGGACCCGGCACGTCTGTTCATCTGGCACCTTCAGTCCTCAGTAACCTGGCTGCGCCCAGCTCCTCCTCGGATGAAGGTCGCGCAGGATGTGGGCGGGTATACATGCTTGAATCCGAGTGCACCACTTCGCCCAGCTCCACGACATTCTTGAACGCGCGCAGATCGCGGGTGACGACGTCCTGCCCTGACTCGCCGAACAGCTTCGCTATGGCCGCTGCCATCATGCCGCCGGGGGGATCATATCGCATCTCGACGACGATCTCGGTTCCCTGCTCGCCGGGAGCCGGCCTGAAGCGCACATATCCCGCAGTGTCTACCTGAGCCCCTGGAAGGGAGCGCCACGAAATCAGCTCATTGGGCCGATCTTCGAGCATTTCAGCTTCCCACTCCAACTGCTTACCTGCTGGTGCCACCGCGATCCAGCGCGAGCGCCGGTCGCTCAGTACCTGCACCGACTCCAGGTGGGTCATGAACCGGGGGAGATTCTCGAAGTTCCGCCAGAATCCGTAGACTTCAGCTACGGCGCGGCTTACCGTTACCGACGTTTTTACCTTGATTCCACGGCTGGATTCGGCGATATCGCGAGCCGACTCGATGGTTCCGGAGATGGGGCGTCCGTCGCCGTTTGACTCGCTCAGGCTTCTGGCGGTGTAGATATCCAGCGCAGTCACGCCAAGAACCGCCATAGTTGCGGCAAGGGTCTTTTGGCGCTCCTGATTGTTCCCGTCCAGCTGCGTGCCCAGAAGAGCCAGATCCAGGATGTCTCCGGCTACCCGGGCCCAGACCGCGTTCGCAGGACGGTCCCGGCTGAGGATAGCCACCCCGGAGCCTATCTCCCGGAGGCCCATGAGGCGGAAAAGGCCGGGCTTGTTTTCAACCCCGATCATCCGGGCTAACTGCCCCGGAGCCGCTACTTCCGCTAATCCCAATCCGATACTGAACCAGCCCAGAAAACGGGCCAATTGCTCCGCATTGTCTTGCCGGGGCCGAGTCCCTGAGTGGCTGTCGCCGTCTCGCCGCCGGTCAGGCATCCTCCCGTGGTCGAAATCTTCATAGCCGATGGCTCCGCCCCGGCTTGCAAGCTCTGTTGCCATGTTCGAACCTCTCTTCGCATCCGCGGTTGAAATCGACACGCGCGGGAGATGTATGGGCCACTGTGCGCCCGGTTTCTGTGTCCTAAGACACCCTTTTCTTGCAATGAAACCGTGGCGTTTTCTGACAGAGGCCAGCTTCGATCAGGCAGAGAGCGTCATCTGGAAGCGGTTGGGAGGAGTGACCTTATATGGTCACCGACGAGCGCGGCGGTGTTTGTGAGCTGAGTACATCTGTCACCATCCGGGCCAGTGCCTGGGGAGAGAACGGCTTTTCCAGGTAGGGTGCTCCAGCTTCGAGGAGCCCACGGCGGGTCAGATCGTCGTCGGTATATCCCGACATGAATATTACCGGTAAGCCCGGCCTGATATCGGCAAGGCGTCGGGCCAACTCCCGGCCGCCCAACTCCGGCATGGCGAGGTCGGTGAGCACGAGATCGACCTGCGGATGCCGCGCAACTAATGTCAGTGCCTCGTGCCCATCGCCGGCTTCGAGTACAGCGAAACCAGCCTGCGTCAGAGCTCGCTGCGCGATGGTGCGCACATG
>DATFFX010000149.1:0-5896 GCA_035249825.1 Gemmatimonadales bacterium
TGGCATCGGAGGCACCAGTGGGCCGATCGGATGGCGCGCGGCGGGCGCGCTCGATGGAGAAGTAGCGTTTCTGGCCGGGCAGATAACGAAGGCGGCGATCTTTCAGGGCGGAATCAGCGGGTTACTCGAAGGAGCGGCGCAGCGACGCTCCGTCGCCATTGATGCCTATGTAGAGGGCGCGGTGAAGACCGTACGGCAGCTCCGTTGCTCGGCCCACGCAGCTGACGAGATCCTTCTGTCCGGGCGTCACGCAAGTGATCCCGAGATCCATGATCCGATAGCGGCTGAGCTGGCAGATATCGGACCGGTTCGGCGGCTGGCCGGCTCAGCGGTCCACGCCAAGCAGGGTGCCGAGGGAGCCGCGCTGCTGGCCGACGGCCTTGCGGGTGGCCGGAACCGGGCACTGATCGAGCGCCTGAGAATACGAGAGGCGCGCGGAACTGTGCTCGACAATCTGCTATTCATCCGCCCTGAAGCAGCGTGGCGGCGGCTTGGGATCAGTGACCGGCGCTGAGGCGGGATCGGACCGGGTGTTGATCGCCGGGGTGTCTGCCCGGGCGATGGCCGAGTCAACTGCCCGTGCAGGATACCGGGTGGTCGCGGTGGATGCATTTGCTGATCTGGATCTCCGCGGCATCGCCCAGGTCATCCCACTGCGCCAGGAGTACGGGACACAATTCACCGCGTTCGCAGCGGCAGCTGCTGCGCGCGGAGTTGCCGCGGAGGCGGTCGCATACACCTCGAATTTCGAGAACTACCCCGATGCAGTGGACACACTCGCGGCCGGTCATCATCTCCTGGGAAACCGATCCGCAATCCTGCGTCGGGTCCGGGATCCGCTGGGATTGATGCGTTATCTGAGACGCGCGGGGTTTGCCACCCCGAGAACGAGAGCCACTCCAGTCTCCCATCGAGAGAAAGGCGCATGGCTGCTCAAGCCTCGCCGTTCCGGTGGAGGACACGGCGTGACGGTATGGCGTCGCGGGCAGCGGGTGCCCAGGACCCATTACCTCCAGGAGCGAATCAAGGGTATGCCCGGGTCGGTGGTTTTTGCCGCCGACGGCCGCCGGGCCGTACTGCTTGGTCTCAGCCGGCAGCTCATGGGCGACTCTCATTTTGCCGCCACCGGCTTTCGCTACTGCGGGAGTCTGATAGGCCCGCCGCCCGCCCTGTTTTCCGATTCAGAAGCGTTGCTCGAGATAGCCACTGAGCTGATAACGGCAGTGACCCAGGAGTTTGGACTCGTGGGAGTCAACGGAATCGACTTTATCGCCCGGGACGGTGTGCCCTACCCGCTCGAGTTGAATCCGCGGTACTCCGCCTCCATGGAACTCATAGAAAGGGCTGGGGCGCTCTCGATTTTCGAGGTGCACTCCCAGGCCTGCCAGGGCCGGCTGCCGGCCCGGTTACCGGGCATGCTTCGGGTCGAAGGCAAGGCAATCGTTTTTGCGCGACAGGCCGTGAGAATGGGCCAGACTCGTCGCTGGCTCGACGATAGCTCGGTTGCCGACGTGCCTCACCCTGGCGAAACGATCTCCCGCAGCCGTCCCATCTGCACTGTTTTCGCCCGCGCAAAAGACGCCGCCACCTGCTACAAGCAGCTCATCAGGCGTGCGGCGGCTGTTTACCGGACCGCCAGACCCGTGAACGGACGGGCCGCATGACCGCTGACCGAACGGAGCACGTCACCTGCCTTGGCTGTGGCTGCGGTTGCGACGATATCGCCGTGACCGTGCGCGAGGGAAGAATCGTGGAGACGAGTCCCCCTTGTCCCATAGGCCGGGCCTGGTTTGGTGACGGCTCCGTACCATGGGAGATGCTGCAGGACGGGAAGCCCGCGACAATGGAGGGCGCGCTGACCGAAGCCGCCAACCTGCTGATCGGGGCACGGGGACGCGCGCTGGTATACATCGGCCTGGACCTGAGCTCGGAGGCACAGCGCGCTGCAGCTACGCTGGCCGATCTCCTGCATGCCACAGTGGATACCGCTACCTCCGAAACGGCAGCTGCCGGCCTTCTAGCCACCCAACGCCGCGGCCGGGCCAGCGCTACTCTGGGAGAGATCCGGAACCGGGCCGATGTTCTTCTGTTCTGGGGTGCCGACCCGACCCGCCGCTACCCACGATTCCACTCACGTTGCGCTCCGGATGCGGCCGGAATCCAGATACCATCAGGGCGCAGCGACCGCTTCGTCGTCTCAGTGAACATAGGAGCCGACAAGGGGCCGCCGGGTGCCGATGTCACAATCGCTCTCGAGCCAGACCAGGAGATCGCCGCCTTGTCACTCATGCGTGCGGCCCTTCAAGGCCGCGGAACGCTCGAGGGCACGGAGCCTCTCAAGGCAGTGCTGGATCTCCTCCCCCGAATTGCCGCCGCGCGATATGCCGTTCTGGTCCACGATGCCGAGTCGGCGAGTGAACAACGCAGCCCCCTGCGAGTCGAGGGGCTGATAGCACTTGCGCAGGCACTCAATGGTCCCACACGCGCGGCGTTGTGCACTCTGCGGGCCGGAGGCAACCGGCCTGGCGCCGAGTCGGTTCTTACCTGGCAGACGGGATATCCATTCGCGGTGAGCTACTCGCAAGGATATCCGCGGTATCTCCCGAAGAATCGAGGTCTGGCCGGACTGGAAGCAGGCCGCTTCCGCGCAGCACTGATTGCAGGCTCACCGGCGTTTGGCGCGACCGCCGCATCCGCTCTGGAGCGCCTCGACACTATCGTGATCGGCCCACGGGCAAGCCTCGGAGCCTTCAAGGCGCGGGTGACGATCGATACCGGTGTGGCCGGGATCCACGAGGGCGGCACCGGCTACCGGATGGACGATGTCCCGCTCCGACTGCGGCCGCCGCTGGAAAGCCAGCGCTCCACCGTCCACATCCTGGAAGCGCTCGGCGACGGTATTCGCGTGAAACTGAGGCCGGCGTGATCACGACGCAGCAGCTCCGAATAGCGGGTGGCGTGGTGCACGATCCCGCCAACGGGATCGATGGAGAGGTGCGAGACCTGTGCATCGAGAACGGCCGGATCGTGGCAGCCCTGCCCCATCATGCTCCCGTGCTCGACGTAACGGGAATGATCGTCATGCCTGGTGGTGTAGACATTCATTCCCACTTTGCCAGCTCCAGCTGCAATCACGCGCGCCGAATACTGCCGGAGGAGCACGCTCTGGACGCCGTGGAGGCGCCGGAACTGGAGCATGGAGCACCGGCTCGCTCAGGCACAGGAGGCACCGTTCCGACCACGTTTACCACCGGCTATCGCTACGCGGGGCTGGGATACACAACGGTCTTCGATGCCGCGGTTGCCCCGGTCATGGCCCGGCACAGCCACGCCGAGCTGGAGGACACGCCCTGTGTCGATGGCGGCTTCTTTGCGCTCATGGGCAACGACGAGTACCTGTTGCGTCAGATCGCGGCCGGCGAGCAGGAGCGCGCTCGCGACTACGCCGCGTGGCTTCTTGGGGCCACGGGCGCCTACGCGATCAAGATCGTGAATCCGGGCGGCATCGAGGCATGGAAGTCGGGTCAGCGGAACCTGAACGGTCTGGACGAGGCGCTTGCAAGTCACAACATCACTCCACGTGCCATTCTCGAGACTCTGACCGATGCCGCCAATCAATTGAGACTGCCCCATCCGGTCCACATTCACTGCAACAATCTGGGCCTGCCGGGAAACTCGGCGGTCACGCTCGCGACCATGCAGACACTGCAGGGGAGACGGGCACACTTTACCCATGTGCAGTTTCACTCCTACGGAGGACCAGGCTGGAGCTCGGGCGCAGCGCCGGTCATCGAGTACGTGAACGGACACCCGGAGCACAGCATAGATGTGGGCCAGGTGATGTTCGGCCCCGCCACCACCATCACCGCGGATGGACCGGTCGAGTACCTGTTGCACAAGAGCAGTGGACGGAAATGGGTGAACATCGACATCGAGCTGGAGACCGGCTGCGGAATCGTGCCCTTCTTCTATAAGGACAAGGCGGCGGTCTCCTCCCTCCAGTGGGCGATTGGATTGGAGCTCTTTCTGCTGAGCGCCGATCCCTGGCGGGTTGTGCTCTCGACCGACCACCCGAACGGCGGCTCCTTCCTGTCGTATCCAGCCTTGATTCAGCTCTTGATGGATCGCGGAGTGCGCGATGAGAGGCTCAAGGAGATCAACCCCAAGCTCCTCGCCGGCTCGGCGTTGGCGGACGGACTCGCCCGCGAGTACACGCTCAATGAGATCGCCATTATTACCCGCGCCGGCCCGGCCCGCTTACTGGGGCTGCATCACAAGGGACACCTGGCGCCGGGTGCCGATGCCGACGTCACGGTGTACTCCAGAGATCCCGACATCGCCAGAATGTTCGCTACTCCACGGTACGTGATTAAGGCCGGAGCTCTGGTGGTAGAAGAAGGACAGCTCAGGCGGGCTCCCACCGGCCGCCGATTGCACGTCCGGCCCGGATACGACGACGCTCTGCTGCCGGATCTCCGGGCGTACTTCGAGGCGTATTCGACGGTGGCGTTCGAGAACTATCCGGTACAGGACATACCTGATGAACCCATCACCGTCTGATGTCATCCTGAACGCAGTGAAGGATCTCTCAGAAAAGCCATGAAGATCCGCGGCGTCTTCATCGAGGACACCTTCGCCGAGGCGTTTACGATGCGGGTAGCCCGCATTGTCATCACCGGCCGAAGCACCCGCTGGGTTCGCGCAGCGGCGTTCAAGTTGACAGGCTTCGCTACCTCGGTGATCGGATGCAAGGTCGAGGCCGGTGTGGAGCGGGAGCTTGCGGCGAAAGAGACGCCTGATGGAAGGCCCGGTACCAGCGTTCTGCTTATGACCATGGGGAAGGACGATCTGACGAAGCGGCTCGTGGAGCGGATAGGGCAGACGGTGCTCACCTGTCCAACCACCGCGTGCTACGATGGCTTGCCCGAGGCACCGGACCGGGTAGGTGTGGGCTCGGCGCTGCGCTTCTTCGGCGATGGTTTTCAGATAAGCAAGGTCGTTGACGGCGTGCGTTATTGGCGGATCCCGGTGATGGAAGGGGAGTTTCTCGTGCAGGAGAAGTTCGGAATGTTGAAGGGAGTTGGCGGCGGCAACTTTCTGATCCTGGCACGGAGCGCTGATGCAGCACTCGCCGCCGCTGAAGCTGCCGCTGACGCGATGGCCTCACAGCCCGGGACGATCCTTCCCTTCCCTGGTGGGGTGGTTCGAAGTGGCAGTAAGGTCGGTTCCCGGCGCATCAAGTCCATGATTGCATCTACCAATGACGCCTACTGCCCTACGCTCCGCGCAATCACCAAGTCAGCCTTACCGGAGGGTGTAAACTCGGTGCTGGAGATCGTGGTCAACGGCGTTGATGTACCGTCTATCGCAGCTTCCATGAGAGCCGGGATCGCTGCTGCCTGCCAGGACGATGTGGTGGCGATCAGCGCAGGTAATTACGGCGGAAAGCTCGGGCCGCACCACTTTCATTTGCGGCGGATAATGGAAGAGACTGCCCATTGAGCGGCGGCCTGGTGGCGCGACTCAGGAGCGAGCTCAGCCAGCGGGCCGACTTTTCCGGAGCTCTGGCGGGTTCATGGGGTGCTCTCCCGGCGGCTGAGCTGGCAAAGCGTCAGGTATATCTCGAGATCGATGGGGCGGTGCCATTAGGAGAGATCTTTGATCTCGCGGGGTCGCCAGCCGGTCGCATACGCTTTGTGGGAAATCTCGAGCGGGCGGACCGGCTGGCGGCCGGGCTGAGCGAGGGCGAGGTGCTCATCGAGGGAAACGTGGGAAAAGAGGCCGGGCTGGCGCTTGCTGGCGGAGCGCTCGACATAGACGGAAATGCTGGACCGGATACGGGTGCTGCCCCAGCCGGATTCAAGCGGGGCATGACGGGCGGTGAGATCATCGTTCG
>DATFFX010000150.1:0-5570 GCA_035249825.1 Gemmatimonadales bacterium
GTCAGGGCTGTGAGTGCCGAGATCCAGCGGCTCGTATCCGAGCGCTCTCAGCTCCTCAACTAACCGCTCCTTCAGCTGGAAGCCGGCGTGGTCTGATCCGATGGGAATGACTTCGGCCATTGGATTTAAGGTAAGAGATGGTGGGGAAGCGGGGAAGCGGGTAAGCGGGTAAGCGGGTAAGCGGGACAGCACGCTAAAAGTCTGCGTGTCACCCTGGCCGAAGGGGAGGGGGCCGAAACCATACTTGGTCGTGATCTTCTGGTTCTCGACTATCCCTCGGTCTTGGAGAGTAGCAATGGGCTACCGGAACGCGAACAGATTGTAACCGGGTTGAGCTCAGCCCCCCTCGCCTGCGGCTCAGGGTGACATACTTCTTTCTTCCCCGCTTCCCCGCTTACCCACCTCCCCGCTTATCCGACATCCACATCCGATCCAGGCCTGCCACCGCCGCCACCCGCTGCTCCGCGAGCCGGTCCGCTGCGCGATAGGTTGGGATTCCGTCCTTTTGGGAGATCTGGAAAATCCGCAGCAGTGTGTCGTAGATCTCACCAGCCTTCTTCTTGGCGCGCTCGACCGGCCAACGGTGCAGTTCTCCGTACACGTTGATCACACCGCCACCATTGATCACGTAATCGGGTGCGTAGAGGATTTCACGCTTTTCAAGCTCGTCACCGTGGCGGTCCTCGGCGAGCTGGTTGTTGGCTCCGCCCGCGATGATCTGCACCTTGAGGCGCGGCAGCGTCTCATCGTTGATCGTGGCGCCCAGCGCGCAAGGGGCGTAGACATCCGCCTCCTGGTCATAGATCGAATCCGGTGGCACTGACCTGGCACCGAACTCCCCGACTGCCCGCTGCACCTTCACCTCATCGATGTCGGTCACGATGATCCGGGCACCCTCCGCGTGCAGATGCTGCATCAGGTAATACGCCACCTTGCCGGCGCCCTGCACCGCCACGGTCTTGGCCGCAAGGCTATCACTCCTCCAACGCACCCTGGCAGCTGCCTTCATGCCGACGTACACACCGTAAGCGGTTACCGGAGACGGATCACCCGAAAGACCCAGGAGACCCGCGACGTGATCGGTCTCGAGCTTGATGTACTCCATGTCGGCCGGGCTGGTGCCGATATCTTCTGCCGTGATGTAGCGGCCTCCCAGCGTCTCGATGAATCGCCCGTGCGCGCGGAAGAGCGCCTCCCGATCCGCCCGCTTGTTATTACCGATGATGACCGACTTGCCTCCACCCAGGTTGATACCTGCCACCGCCGACTTATAGGTCATGCCTCGCGCCAGCCGCAGTGCGTCCGTGATCGCCTCGTCGGTGCTCGCGTAGTGCCAGAACCGGGTGCCGCCGAGTGCCGGGCCGAGCGTCGTGTCGTGGATGGCAATGATGCCGAAGTAGCCGCACGAAGGATCATGGGAGAGCAGTACCTGCTCGTGCCCCATCGAGTCCATGGCCGCGAAGATGTCGGTGTTCAGATAAGCTCCTCAGCAAAGGCGTAAACGGCGAACAGTGAAAGGTGAACGGGTGACAATGCCCTCCCGTTTACCGTTGACCGTTTACGGTTCACGCTTTGGTCTCGTAGTTGTAGAACCCCTTCCCCGTCTTGCGACCAAGGTGTCCGGCTGCAACCATCTTTCGCAGCAGCGGCGAGGCCCGGTACTTGTCGTCCCCCAAGCCCTTTTGCAACACATCCAGAATGGCGAGGCAGACATCCAGCCCGATGAAATCAGCTAGCGCCAACGGTCCCATGGGATGGGCCATGCCGAGCTTCATGACAGTATCGATCGACTCCGGCTGGGCCACACCTTCCATCACGCAGAAGATTGCCTCATTGATCATCGGCATCAGCACCCGATTGGACACGAAGCCTGGGTAGTCGTTCACTTCTACCGGCGTCTTGCCAAGCGCCCGCGCTGTTTCCATGACCATCGAACTGGTTTTGTCAGTAGTGGCGTGTCCGCGGATGACTTCGACCAGCTGCATGACTGGCACGGGATTCATGAAGTGCATGCCGATCACCTGCTCGGGTCTCCTGGTCCGGGCCGCAATCTCCGTGATGGAAATTGAGCTGGTGTTCGTGGCCAGGATCGCTGTCGGGTCGGAGACTCGGTCCAACTGCTCGAAGATGGAGAACTTCACCCCCGGATTCTCACTGGCAGCCTCGATCACGAGCTGGGCTCTGCCGGCCGCCTCCAGTGATGTACCAGTCGTTATGCGGCCCAGTATCTCCTTCGGTGCCTCCGCAGCGAGGGTGCCCTTCTTCACCTGCCGGTCGAGATTGTTCCGAATCGTGGCGGTGGCCTTCTCCAGAGCCGCTGGGGCACTGTCGATCAGCGCCACATCCCAGCCGTGCTGCGCAAAGACATGAGCTATGCCGTTGCCCATCGTCCCCGCCCCCACGACGGCGGCGCGCGTCACGCCGGTTTCCGGGTCCAGCGGGCAGTAATCAGGATAGCCGCGGTCAGCGCCAGGGTTGCGGCCAGGCCGCCTTCGGGACCGAAGGTCCCTCCCGTCAGCCAGGCTGGGGTGCCGGCATTGTAATCCAGCATAGGAATATCGAACGGGACGCCGCTGACCGGAGTATCCAGGCAGGCCAACACCGAGTTCCAGCCGAGGTGAGCACCAAACGCGGTCCAGATGCCTCCCGGGGCATAGAAGGCCAGGCCCAGAAAGATCCCGGCCAGCGCAATGTTTCCCAGCGCAAGCTGAGTTGCATTCGGGTTACTGATGTGGGCGAGAGCGAACAAAACCGATATCGCGACCACCCCGGATCCTCGGCCAAACGCTGCTGCCAGGAGCACCAATGGGACCCCGCGGAAGAGGACCTCTTCGGCCAGAGCGGCAGGGGCAAGGACAGCAACAGTCTTGATGGACTGGAGCAGATAATCGCCGAACGTTCCCGCGTCGCTTACCCAGCCCGCCTGCCCTGCTATCACACTGATGAGTAGAGCTGCTCCAGCCGCGATGCCGCCGGCGAGCAGGCCCATGCCCCATCCCATGCGAGCCGGCCGGCCGGTGGCGTACCGCAGATCATGGCGAGTGAGTCCGAGTCTCCGAAATCCTATGAGCCAGGTAAAGAGTGCCGTGCTGGCCAGCGTTACGACTGCCTGCAGCAGCATCGAGTCTGGACCGAGCGAGGTCAGCCACTCGGCAGCGGCCGGCGTAGAACCGGTGACCAGGACCCCAGCGCCGAGTCCGAGTAGTCCTGCCGTGAGAAACGTGAGCACGAGAAAGGCGATCGACCAGCCGATCGCCTTGCCGGGTGAAACTCTGCTTGGGCCTGCGGGCACCTGGTTCAAAGCAGCGAGCGAATCTTCGGACCCGCGGCGAGGATCAACGCAGCTGCAATACCCACCTTCAGCAGGTCGCCGGTGAGAAAGGGAATGAAGCCCACCTCAAATGCGACTGAGGGATCGAGGCCCAAGAGCGCCAGTTGCGCTACCCCGCCTACATGGATGATCAGCATGGCAAGCGCACAGGCCAGGAGAACCCGTAGTACCACGCTGGCGTTTAATCGGCTGCCGAGACCCAGAACCGGACTGACCAGCGCACCTGTTGCCCAGGCTGCAATCGGGAATGCCAGCAGGTAACCACCCGTCGGGCCAATCAGGCGGAGAATGCCTGACCCGCCCGCGGCGAACACCGGCAAACCACTAATTCCCAGCATGAGATACAGGACCAGGGCACCCAGCCCTGCCGCTCCCCCCAGCAGGCCGCCCACCGCCAGCACGGCCAGCGGCTGGAGCGTCATGGGAACCGGGCTGAACGGCACCGGTACGACCAGCTGAGCGGAGAGCGCAATGACGAGAGCACCGGCGCCGACTGCCAGAGTACGCCTCAGTATCGAGAGGCGTCTGGTCCGGTCCCGCTGGGCGCTGCGAGTTTCGGCTATTGAGCCAGGCAGGGATTCGAGACTCATGACATGCGTTCCACGCTGAGTGCAATCGCATTGCCGCCACCAAGGCAGAGCGTGGCCAGACCGGTGCTCGCGTCCCGGTCCTGAAGCGCATAAAGCAGCGTCGTCAGCACTCTCGCGCCGCTGGCCCCGATTGGATGACCCAGCGCAAC
The DNA here is from genome assembly GCA_035249825.1 of Gemmatimonadales bacterium. GTDB lineage: Bacteria > Gemmatimonadota > Gemmatimonadetes > Gemmatimonadales > GWC2-71-9 > CAVVWJ01. The sequence continues at coordinate 4,071 of DATFFX010000150.1, forward strand.
CGCGCCACCGTGGACATTCACTCGGTCCCAATCCCAGCCGAGCTCACGTCCGTCGGCGAGTGCCTGCACCGCGAACGCCTCATTGGCTTCGATCAGATCGTAATCCTTGATGGTAGTGCCTGCCTTTTCCATCAGCGCGCGGACCGCCACCACCGGCGCGAAGAACAGATCGCGGGGCTCACCACCTCCTGTCGCATACGCGGTGACCTTTGCCAGCGGCTGGAGACCGTGTGCCTTGGCGAAAGCAAGCGAGGTGACCACCAGAGCACTGGCCCCGTCATTCAGTCCCGGAGCATTACCGGCCGTTACCGTACCGGCGTCCTTCCGAAACACCGGCTTCAGCTTGGCCAGCGTTTCGGCCGTAGTGTCCCGGCGCGGCGATTCGTCCGCAGCAACGGTCGTATGACCGCTCTTCCCCGGCACCTGTACCGGGAGGATCTCGGCCTTGAACTTTCCCGCGTCGGCGGCGGCGATCGCCTTCCGGTGGCTGTGGTAGGAGTACGCATCCTGGTCGGCGCGGGTGACGGCCGCCTTATCTGCGGTATACTCGGCATACTCGCCCATGTGACAGCAGCCGAACGAGTCCCACAAACCGTCATGAATCATGCCGTCCACCATGGTCTGATTTCCGGCCTTGATCCCGCTGCGCATTCCGTAGACATAATGCGGCGCGCTCGACATGGACTCCTGTCCGCCGGCCACCACACACTCCGCATCACCCGCCTTGATGGCCTGGGAGGCAAGCATCACCGCCTTGAGTCCGGAGCCGCACACCTTGTTGATCGTAAGCGCGGGAACAGAGGGTGGAAGTCCGGCATGGATGAGCGCCTGGCGCGCTGGAGCCTGGCCTGATCCGCCCTGCACGACCTGCCCCATGATGACCTCTTCAACGGCCGCGCCTTCCAGCCGTGCACGGGACACCGCCTCACGGACAACCATAGCGCCCAATTGAGGGGCGGTGAACGAGGATAACCCGCCGAGGTAGCGCCCAATGGGGGTGCGAACGGCGGAAACGATGACTGGGGTGGTGCTATCACTCACGGTGCACTGGTCCGGTTCGGGGTTCACGCTGCGGTGAAATTACGCGCGGGGTCGCCGTTTGTCACCTCGTACGAATGGCCGCCAATCTCTCAGGACTCCGATGTACTGGGACTGTAGCGGCGGCAGCGAGACCGGCGGATTCTGCGGAGCCACTGCGTTCTCCTGTGCCGGAGCAGGACCACCGGGCTCGCACCGAACAGAGGAGCCGCCGTCCAGGGCTTACGGGACCATACCGCGAGTACGAACCTCCTCGGCCAACCGCTCAACGAATGCGGCGACAGTCATCACCTCCTGCTTCTTCCCCGCCCCCCGCACCCGCAGCGCCAGGCTGTCCGCCTCGGCCTCCCGCTGACCGATCACCGCCATGTACGGGACCTTCTGTACTTCCCCCTCGCGAATTCGATAGTTGAGGGTCTCGTTGCGATCGTCCACGTGCACCCGGAGCCCAGACTGCTTGAG
>DATFFX010000151.1:0-2219 GCA_035249825.1 Gemmatimonadales bacterium
TACGCCCAGCTGGTGACCTTTACTGAAATTGCGGCACTCATTGGGGCGGTGGAGATCATCGTGACGATCTTCAAGCATCGCGCCCCCGGTATGACGCTCAACCGCATGCCGCTCTTCGTCTGGGCCCAGCTCGTCACCGCGTTCATGATCCTGTTTGCCATGCCGTGGGTCGCCACGGCCAGCCAGATGCTCGCCGCGGATCGGCTCATCGCCACCCACTTTTTCAACCCGGCCGAGGGCGGCGATGCCCTGCTGTGGCAGCACCTGTTCTGGTTCTTCGGCCACCCCGAGGTCTACATCATCTTCGTGCCTGCCCTCGGCATGGTGTCGCAGATCGTGAGCGCGGCGACCCGGCGGGAAATCTTTGGTTATCCCGTCATGGTGCTCGCGCTGGTGATGACCGGATTCCTCGGGTTTGGTCTCTGGGTGCACCACATGTTCGCCACCGGTGTGCCGCAGCTCGGCCAAAGCTTCTTCACCGCGGCCAGCATGATGATCGCAATCCCCAGCGGTCTGCAGATCTTCTGCTGGATCGCGACGATCTGGGCGTCACGGCCGCGATTCACGGTACCGTTTCTCTTCGTCCTCGGCTTTGTGGTGCTGTTCATCATCGGCGGCTTCACCGGAGTGATGATCGCATCGGTGTCATATGACCAGCAGGTGCACGATACGTACTTCATCGTGGCGCATCTCCATTACGTCCTGCTGGGCGGTGCGGTCACTCCACTGTTGGGCGCCTTCTACTTCTGGTTCCCCAAGTTCACTGGGCGGATGCTGAGCGAGAGACTCGGCCGCTGGCATTTCGGTTTGTGGTTCCTGGGTGTGAACCTGGCCTTCTTCCCCATGCACCAGCTCGGACTCGAGGGTATGCCCAGACGGGTCTATACCTATCTCGCCGAGACCGGTTGGGGTGACTTGAACCTGCTGGCGACGATCGGGGCGGTGACCATTGCGTCCAGCGTGGCCCTGTTTCTCATCAATGTGGCAAAGAGCGTGACTGCCAGGGACCGCCCGGGCGACAATCCCTGGGACGCCGAGACACTCGACTGGGGAACCAGTTCGCCGCCTCCCAGCTACAACTTCCTCCGCATTCCGGTCGTACAGGGCCGCTCGGCCCTTTGGAGCCGGACGCCGGATCGGCCCGTGGTCACCGGCCTCCGAACCGACATGCATGAAGTGCTCGTGACCACGCTCATGGACGCAAGGCCAGACTCCCGTCATTTGCACCCCAGGCCGACGATTACGCCTTTGCTTGCCGCACTCGCCACCGGTGTCACCTTCATCGCCCTGATCTTCACACCCTGGGCGCTGCCGGTTGGAGCCGTCCTGATGACTGCCGCATTTGTACCGTGGGCCTGGCCTGACCGTGAATTGTACGAGCAGCAGAAACTTCAGGAGTCCACATGAGCGCGTCGGACGTGGACGTGTCTCACCTCCCGACCACGACGTTCAGCCATCGGAGCCTCGCCTGGTGGGGCACACTCGGCTTCATGGTCATCGAGGCAACCACGCTGTTTGTCGCCGTGGTCGCCTACTTCTATCTGAGCCGGAACTTCCAGACGTGGCCTCCGGAGCACACCGTTCGCCCGAGCCTCCTCTGGCCAACGGTGCAGGTGGTGCTCCTCCTCGCGAGCCTGGTTCCCACTGCGCTCGCCGACCGGGCCGCCTACCGCATCGACCTGGTCAAGCTGCGCCAGTGGCTCATCGTCATGTTGATTTTCGAGCTGGCCTCCGTTGTTGTTCGCTGGCAGGAGTTTCTGTCGCTGAATGTGCGATGGGACAGTAACGCGTACGGCTCGGCCGCCTGGACCCTCGTCGGCCTCCACAGCACCCTGCTTCTGGCGGATCTCCTGGAGACCGCCGTCTTGACAGCCCTTCTCTTCAGCAGCCGCCTGCTGGACCGGCACTACTCGGACGCCACTGATGTGACTTTTTACTGGTACTTCCTTGTGGCCACCTGGATACCGATCTACGTGATCGTGTATCTCGGTCCGCGCTTCATGTAGGAGTCAGGCATGGGGATCGATACCCAGATTCGGATGCCTGACGGTACCGGGATCACCGCCCAGTGGGCGGCCAATCTCCTGGCGCCGGTCGCCTTTCTCCTCCAACTCGAGATTGCCTACTTCGTGGTTCCCCGGGCATGCCACGCGGGAGTCGTGTTTCCGGTCCATCTGGCGCATGCGGGCACCGTGCTGATCGCGCTCGCGGGTACCGTG
>DATFFX010000152.1:0-4652 GCA_035249825.1 Gemmatimonadales bacterium
CCGGTACCGGACTTCTCTCGCCACTTTGTGACAGCTTCGAACGACAGGGAATCGATTGCAGGTGAGCTGGAATCAGGCCCGCCTCTCAGCATCACATTCCTGCCGAGGACGATGAGTGCCTCAAATCCGTCGATCGGTGTGCTCCTGAAGGTGTACGGCGCATAGAACGATGTGTCGCCGTCGAACTGGCCCCCCAGAGCCAGCACGAACCCGAGCACATCCCAGAGTCCGCTACTGTCCGGGTTTGCGATATTCCATCGCTCCCGAAATTCTTTGCGTCCTCCGTTCCCGCCAAAGCTATTCAGTATTCCTGGTGACACTACCCGCATGATTGCCGCCGTGTCGCGCGATGCGACGGCACGCTGGAGGCGAGCGCGAAAGATGAAGAACTCCGGATCGCGTGTCGCCTCATCAACAGGGAGCACGGAGTTCCGCTGGGCTTCAGCGTGTGCCGGAAGTGCGGCCGTACAGGCGGACATAGCGAAGGCGATGAACCAGCGCGTTTCGTTCATTACGTGGAGCCGGTCTGGCGCTTCAGAGCAAGCGTTCCCACATCCAGCCTGCGCATTGCCGAGACTGCGGCTTCCCACGCGCCGTCCGCACAGAGTCCCTGCATCGAGGCGTCTTCGTAGGCAGCCAGAGCGGCCCGTATGACCGCAGCTCGCACCTCTTCAGCCAGATGGCCGTCCCTACGCATCCGTCACCCTCCCCGGGCTCTCGCATAGCCGGCACGTCAGGAACGTCCCCAGGTGGCTCGCACGGCCTTCGGGCGTCACCACCCAGGGCCTGACCTGCCATGGCGGCGTGTGCCGCACATGCTGAGTATGACCGCACTCGAGCTCTGCCACCCAGTGCTGTTCCTCATCCTGATGGTAGCCTACGATGCGCTGCTCGGTCGCCACGCGGCCATCACTTTCGGTCCGATGGTAAAGTCAGTTGTCCTCAACCTCACGCGGCATCCGGTGAAGCTATCGGGATCCCTGCCGCCCGGAAACTCCGTCATCGACCTTCCCGTAGATTTGGCAGGCACTATTTTCCGTGCGGCCTCCCCCAACCAGTCGCCGCTCCGCTCGAATGACCACGGAGCGTATTACCAAGGGACATGCTCGCGCTCCTGCTCGCGCTCCAGGCTTCAGCTCCCGACTCCGGCGTCGTCGTCGCGGGGAAAGGCTCGCCCACCGCGGAGATTCCTCGCGTCGAGACCACAGTGCAGGTGGACGGCAAGCTGGACGAGGAGGTGTGGTCCCGGGCCACCCGGCTGACCGGCTTTTCACAGTACCAACCCGTGGATGGCCGTCCCGCCGAGGAGCAGACTGAGGTTCTCGTGTGGTACGCGCCGGACGCCATTCATTTCGGGATCATCGCCCATGACCGCAATCCTGCAGCCATTCGCGCAACGGTGGCCGACCGCGACAACATCGACAACGAGGACAACGTCGTCATCGATCTCGACACTTTTCATGATCGTCGCCGGGCGTTCTTCTTTGGCGTGAACCCACTCGGGATCCAGACCGACGGTGTGCGCAGCGAGGGAGCCGGCCAGGTCAGCAGCCTCATTCCCGGAAGCATCGACAAGAATCCCGATTTTACCTGGGACTCGAGAGGCCGGATTACCGATCGGGGATACGAGGTCGAGATCCGCGTTCCGTTCAAGAGCCTCCGCTACCCGGGAAGTGGGCCGCAGACCTGGGGACTCAACATCACGCGGGTGGTACAGCGCACGGGGTACACGGACACCTGGACGGACGTCCGCCGCGCGAACGCCAGCTTTCTGGGCCAGGAGGGAGCGATCAGTGGGCTGCACGACATGCGGCACGGCGTGACTGTGGATGCCCAGCCGTTCGTCACCGCAACTGCCAACGGCACCCGCGATGACGTGAGCGGAAGATTCAGCCGCGAAAACGTGAACCCCGACGCGGGGCTCAACTTCCGGCTCGGCTTCAGCAGCTTCGCCCTGGATGCCACTGCCAATCCGGACTTCAGCCAGGTCGAGAGCGATGAGGGCCAGGTGACGGTGAACGAGCGCTTCGCGCTCTTCTTTCCGGAGAAGCGGCCGTTCTTCCTCGAGGGGATCGAGCTGTTCGGCTCGCCTCAGACGCTGGTGTATACCCGCCGGATCGTGAACCCCAAGGCCGGAGCCAAGCTCGCCGGGAAATTCGGCCAGCTGGGCGTGGCGCACCTGACCGCAGTGGATGAGACCAGCGCCGGTGATGCCTGGTTCAACGTAACCCGGCTCCGCCGGGATTTCGGCCGCAATTCCATCGTCGGTGTCACCTTTACCAATCGTGATCAGGGTTCTCTTCACAATCGGGTCCTGGCCGGAGACTTTCGATACGTCTGGAGCCTCTACTTCGCACAGTTCCAGTACGGGGCGTCCTTCACCCGCGATGCCGCCGGCAGTCGGACGGCTCCCATCTGGCAAGCCGAGTACGACCGGACCGGGCGTACCTGGGGCTTCAACTACCTGTTGAGCGGTGTGGGCGAAGGCTTCGATGCCCAGGCCGGCTTCGTCAATCGGCTGCGAAGTGGAGTGGTGACTGGTCACGCCTTCAACCGTCTGACTCACTACGGTGCACGGGGTGCGCTGCTGGAGAACCTCACCGTGTTCTTCGGGCCGGAGCGAACCTGGCTCTACGACAACTTCGGGTTCAAGCCGGGCCTCGAGGGCAGAGAACAGCTGGACGCCACCTTCCAGCTCCGCGGCGGCTGGGCGCTGAACGGACACTTCGAGCGGAACTTCGTGGACTTTCAGGACAGCTCCTTTGCGGCGTACACCGTCGGGAGTGCCGCGGGCCCCGCGTATCAGCCGGACGATTTCTCGGGCTTCACCGGCGAGGTGAAGGTCACCACACCGACATGGCAGCAATTGGGAGCGGAGCTGTCGTACGGCCGAGGGGCCGTGGCCATTTTTCAGGAGGGAACCACTGGACGGGGCTGGCAATTCGTCAGCGGGGTGGAGCTGCGCCCCGCGTCAACGGTGCGGGTGACCGCGAGCGGTACGGTGTTCCGTCTCTCCCGCTTGAATGGCAGCGAGTTCGCCCGTTCAACGATTCCCAGGCTCAAGTTGGAGTACCAGCCGAATCGTGCGCTCTTTTTCCGGTTGATAGGGGAGTACCGCTCGGAGCGACGCGCAGCCCTGCTCGATTCGTCTACTGGCGACTCGCTCTTTGTCGGCGGCGCTTCCCAGGCGGCCACGGAGTTCAACGGTTTCCGGCTGGACCTGCTCGCCTCCTTTGAGCCCACGCCCGGCACGGTCGCCTTCCTGGGCTACGGCAGCTCGCTCCAGAGCGACCGGGAGTTCAACTGGTCCAGGCTGGAGCGGATGAACGACGGGTTCTTCGTGAAGCTCGCGTATCAGGTTAGGCGGTAGGGCGGGGAAGCGGGTAAGTGGGTAAGTGGGTAAGCGGGAGCATGTCACCCTGACCCCGACCGTGAGCGAAGCGAACGGGAGTGGGGAGGGGGCGGGACGCTGACTTCCTACGATCTGTTCATGTCTCCCCCAGAATCTTCCCGAGGTCATCCATGCTAGCCAACTGGATCACGCTCTCGCGTTTCCCACTCCTGCTGATAACTGTGCTGATCCTGTATTTCGGCTCGCCCTGGGTACGGCTGGCTGGAGTGGCACTGCTCTTCATAGGACTGATGCTCGATACCGTCGATGGAATGGTGGCGCGGAAAAGAGGTGAGACCAGTCTGTTCGGAAGCGTGCTCGACATTGCTGCCGACCGGACTTACGAGCTGATCCTGTGGGTGTGTCTTGCCGATCTCCAGATGCTACCAGTCGCCATTCCGCTGATCATCATCGCGCGTACCACTCTCACCGACGCCTTTCGAAGTATCGGGGTCGGGCAGGGCACTGCCCCCTTCGCGCAGCACCGCACAGCCTTGAGCCGGTTTCTGGTGGGCTCGTCCTGGATGCGTACGGGTTACGCCGTGACCAAGGTGGTGACGTTCTGTGGTTTCGCGCTGGCTCAGGCGCTCGACGGATTTCCAGCCACGGATGCGGCCCGAATTGTTCCCTCTATGATGACCGGCCTCCACATCACCGCCTGGCTGGCCGTCCTGTTCTGCATCTTCCGCGGGTTACCGGTCATCGTCAGCTCGCTGCGCCAGTACTGGCGCGTGCCATCGACAGCGCCGGCGGCAGCAAGCTGACGAGCTCACCTGGATATCAGAATGCCATCATCGCAAACTCGGGCGGCAACCCGAGGTATACCTGCCCGACGGCTTCGAAGCGGTTCTCCGAAACGAACCCGTGATGTCGCAGGGTCTGCGCATCGCGGAAGTGACGCTCGAGCGGGTTCTTCGCGTAGATGCCGGTGGTTCCGGCGAGCCGGTGCATCATGTCAGTGACCTGGGCCGCAGTCGTGGCGGCGTACGCGCCCGCAAGCAGTAGATCCGCCTTCTGCTCCAGCGTGGACTGCTCTCCAGCCAGCGTCCGGTCCCACACTTCCCGAAAAGTGTCGTAGTAGAGCAGGCGTGCTGCACGGAGCCTTGCCTCCGCCTTGGCCAGCGTCGCCTGAACCACGGCCCGCTCCCGCAGCGGCTTGGAGAACCCGAGCGCTGTCTTTCGCTGGGCGAGTTCGTGGACCTCGCCGATCGCGGCGCGTGCCACGGCGAGGGGTACCGGGGCCACGACGAAGATGGCCACT
>DATFFX010000153.1:0-2082 GCA_035249825.1 Gemmatimonadales bacterium
CCGCACCTGCAGTCCCGGCCTCCGGCACCTACCTTGATCGGATACCGGTCCGGATCGGGACGCGGATCTGTCTCGTGCCGGTCGAAGAGATCGATTATTGCGCGGCAGAGGCCAACTACGTGCGGCTCTATGCCGGAGGGCAATCGTACCTGGTCCGCGAGACACTGGCGGGGATGGAGTCCAAGCTGGACCCCGCCCGCTTCCTCCGCATCCACCGATCGCTCATCGTGCAGGTAGCGCGGGTAGAGTCGCTCGAGCCCCTCTTCCACGGCGACTACGTGGTGAAGCTGCGCTCGGGCGCGCGACTCACCTCCGGCCGCACCTACCGGGCTCGGTTGCACCAGGCGCTTCACCTCGACTGACGGGCTGCGCCTGCCGGCCTCCCTCTCCCCTTCACCCTCCAATCGACGCGGTTCGTCCCACGGTGCTCGCCACCGGGTGACCTAGTTCGCAGCTTCCCCGGCGACTCCAGCAAAGGCTTCTCCGTGTTCAGCTTCGATCGGCGCGCGTCGCGCCTGCACCATCCGTTCGCGTTCCTCCTCGCCTTCACTGCTGCCTGCGGCAGTCCCGACGTCACCTCGCCAGTTCCGAGCTCCGGGTCAGAGGGTACCACTGAGCTTGAGCTTGAGGCAGACAGCTGGCGAAACGCTCAGCCCGAAATCTTCCAGCCGAGCGTGATCTCGACCGAGCGGGAGGAGTATCACATCACTTTCACCCCCGATGGCCACACTGCCTATTGGTCGGTGAGCGACGAGTTCTTTCCGATAAGCCGTCAGGCGACCATTGTGTACTCCACGCTGGTCGGTGGCGAGTGGACCGACCCCCAGGTGGCATCGTTCTCGGGCGTCTACTCCGATATCGACCCGTTCATCTCCCCCGACGGCTCCAGGCTGTACTTCTCGTCTATCAGGCCGGTGAATGGAGAGGAGCGCGTGGACGCCGACCTCTGGGTGGTCAGTCGCGAAGGGTCAGACTGGGGTGAGCCGCAGCACCTCGGCCCCCTGGTCAACAGCCCGTATGATGAGCTCTACGCCTCTGTCGACGAGGCCGGGGTGCTGTATTTCGCCAGCGACCGTCCGGGCGGTTTTGGTGGGTGGGACATCTATAGCTCCACATTGGTGAACGGAGGCTATGGGCCCGCGCAGAATCTTGGCGCTGGAATCAACAGCGGCGAGTGGGAATTCAACCCGTACATAACCGCCGACGGGCGGACCCTGATTTTCACCGGGCTCAACCAGCCCGACGGGTTTGGCCTCGGTGACCTCTACGGCAGCGTCCTGAAGCAGGGCGAGTGGCAGCCCCGCAGAAACCTCGGTGATCGGATCAACTCCGAGCTGGACGAGTACCACCCGGCCCTCTCACCCGACGGCAAGGTCCTCTTCTTCGTGCGGCATTCGTACGACCCCTGGATCCCGGGCGACATCTACCACATGCCGGTGAGGGCGATACAGTCCTGGCTGCGGTCGGCGAAGCGAGCGAACTAGGTGCTGGTGCCGTCTTTCGGCGGCAGCGCTGCTTCCTGATTAAGCCCAGCAGGGGCAACTCGAAGGCTCGACGCCGCTGCACGAGCGTCGGGCCTTCTCGCCTTCAAGACGGCCCGTCCACGCTTCTCGACCTCTTCTCTGGTAAGGGCAATATGGCCCTTCAGAATGAACAGCCGCTGCGAGTAGCGGAGGGGGACCGATAGCTGATTCGCGCGCCTCGCCAAGTCTTCCAGCACTGCGGCCAGCTCTGGAGCGTCTTCCGGGCTGGCCTGGTTCATCTTTGCCTCCAGTCCCATTAATTCGCCGTAAAGCTTGTAGATCGGGCGCTCCACCATGTACTGGTAGATGCCGGGCAAGAAGCGCACCGCGGGGAAGACCAGGACAAACAGCGGAATAAGCAGGATCAGCAGGCGTTGCGTCAGGCCTGCCAACCACAGCGGAAGGACGCGATAGACGAACGGCAAACCCGATTGATAGAACTCCCGTGCCTGCGCACCTCAAGGGCAGGTTGACGGCCTCGGCCGCGGGGAATCGGCCAGCCTTATGGAAGATCTCCGGGCCGCCGTGGATCTCGGAGGCAGCCTCGAGCAAGAGGTAA
>DATFFX010000154.1:0-3149 GCA_035249825.1 Gemmatimonadales bacterium
CGGCGGAGCGACGTCTCGTCATGGTCGGCCAGGCAGGCGACCGCAGCGACCAGGCGATCCGCGAGTTGGCTCGCGCCGTGGTAGCGCTCCACCCCGACCATGTCATAGTCAAAGAGATGGAGGAGTACTTGCGGGGTAGAGCCCCAGGTGAGGTCCCGGCACTGCTGGAAGATGAGTTCCTGCGGCTGGGCGTGGCTCCTCACGCCATCTCGAGGGTGGGTCCCGATCTGGCCGGAGTTCGAAGGGCGCTGGAATGGGCCCGGCCCGGCGATCTCCTGGTGTTGGCGGTGCATCAGGACCGGAAGCCGGTGATGGAGCTCTTGAATAAGCTGAGCGAGGACGATTGGAAGGTAGGTGAGCCGGTACCAGGCAGGTAAGCGGTAGGCTGGCGTGATTGTCATCCCGAACGCAGTGAGGGATCGCGCGGGTTTACGTCGGTACAGAGATCCCGAACCGACGTCTCATTAGGCGATCCCTCGCTCCGCTCGGGATGACGCGCGAGTGCTATCGTACTGCCTCGCTTACCCGCTTACCCGCTTCCCCCTACGGCGTGAGTCGCGCCAGATAGTGCCCGTACTCGTCAGGCTCGCTCACGATCTCGCAGCCCCATTCCTCCTCCCTCGCGTACCGCATCAACGTATTGGCATCGACATACAGCTGCGGGAACGGCTCACCTTTTCGTCCCTGGTATTCGACCTGAAAGTGCAGCTCCCCTACGTACCTGCCATCGGCGCGCTCCAGGGCGCCGGTGCGGCCGGCTTCCACGTCGAGGCGCACTCTCACGTCGGTCGAGTCCGCCAGCACCTGGCCACCGTGGCGCACCAGCCGCCGAGCCTCGCGCAGAAACCGGCGCAGGCCGGGCAGGGTCTCGGTCAAGCCCAGGCCATTCATCATCATGAAAACAGTGTCGAAGGGCTCCGCCTTCAGGTCCATCCAGGTTGCGAGCCTGGCATCCCGAACCCCGCGTTCCTGGAGGATCTGCACCAGTGCAGGAAGGATCTCGATAGCCGTCACTTCATAGCCACGTTCCTGAAGGGCCAGCGAGTGGCAGCCTGACCCGGCACCGACATCCAGCACCCGCCCTCGGCAGAGATCCAGCGCAAGCTGCTCGACGGGCGGAAATGCCTCCGGAGGCCGGAAAAAGTACGAGATCGGCACCTCATCCCGCTCGAAGTCGTCATAGACCACCAGGATCGCGTCGTGCTTTCCCCGGTGGTAAGCCTCCATCGCGGCGGCATGCGGCATCCAGGTGTTCAGATCCATGGATGATCGCCGGGGCCGGCGGCAATTCTGCGGTTATCTTCAGGCAAGATCAGGTCACCTTCCAAGGAAAAGCTCGCATTGAAGCCGCCGGTCTCCCCTATCCGTCAGCGCGCCTGGAGTCCGCTCGCAGTAAGTGCGGCAGTGCACGTGCTTGTCCTGGCGGCGGCAGCCGGATTGTCGCGGCAGGCCACGCAGACGGAATCCGGGAATCGGCCTGACAGTCCCTCGCCCGAGTCACGCAGGATCGAAATGATCTACGTGCCTCCGCCCGAGCCTGCCACAGTCCCTTCACCTTTGCCCCGTCCGCAATCTCCCCCGCCGCCGCCGGTGCGCAACACGCCTGAGCCCGAGCCCAACGCCCCACCGGAAGCGACTCGCTCGGAAGGCGCCGAGACTCCCGCCGAGCAGACCACCGGTGGAGAATCCAAAGCAGCGTCCGCGCCCGACTCCGGCACCCCGGCAGTAGAAACAGCAACTGCTACGATGGAATCGGAAGCACGCCGGATCTTCGGACGTCCCCGGTTGGCAACGCGTGCCGGTGTCGGACCACGGGCGACCCGGCCGATGGAGGCGTGGATTCGCGACGACTCGGAGCGCTGCATCCCGCGGCAACCCGAACCCGCCGTTGCCGGGAGCAGCGTTCAGCTCGGCACCGTCGTGGGGCGAATTTTCCGGCAGGACAACGGCCGGCCCCTGGCCGGAGCCCATCTTCAGATGATCGGCACTCCCTACGTGGCGTTTACCGACGGGAGCGGCGAGTATCGTTTCCGGTTTGATCTGGCATTGGTGGATAACTGTCGCACCCAATACGTGAAGGTTACCGCCGCAGGGTACGAGTCACGTCTCCTGGTGCTGGTAGTGGGCCCCCAGGTGCGCAGCGAGGATGTGCGCCTCAGACGGCGGTGAACGCCGCTATCAGTGCGGCAAGGGCAAGTGCGGTGGCGGCAACCACTCCGTACGTCAGGATCCGCTCGCGGCGGTGACGCTGCACTGCACCTTCTCTTAGTTCGGAGTGACTGCGCTGCAGCTCCGTGCGGCCCGCTGAGTGGTCGCTTGAGAGCGCGCGTACTCTCTGGTCGAGCGAATCGATTCTCTCCACCAGCACGCCCAATTCTCCCCGCAGCTCCTCCTGCCCCTCCGCCAGCCGGTCCATCACTCCGCCCAGCGGTCCGGCGGCCGGATCATCGAACAGGGATTGTGACATGACGTTCTCAGCCGCCATCACCTCAGCCATACCCTGAATAAAGTGCCGCTGATGAATTCGTTTCTGGGAGTCGGGCCCGGGCTCCACGGTAGCGATTTGAGCGGCCTTCAGGACCGCGTTCTTGATGTCACCACCGCTGCGCGGATAGGTCTCGGCCAGAGCGCGAAAATCCACATCCTCGGCGAGTGGGGTCTTACGAGCGTGCAGCTGCACCGCCCAGATCCGCTCCCGTTCTTCCACGTCGGGCATCTCGAAGAGGATGTGAGTCCGGATGCGGCGCTCGAAGGCAGGATCGATGTTGGCCGCCAGGTTAGTGGCGAAGATGACAACGCCGGGAAAGTTCTCCAGCTCATGAAGCAGCACGTTGACAATGGCATTGGCTTCCCGCTCGTACGCGGCACCGATCGACGTGAATCGCCGGCCGGCTATGGCGTCGGCTTCATCGAAGAAGAGAACCGCATCCTGGCGTGCGGCGGAGCGGAAGACGGCCGCCACGTGCTTGGATGTCTGCCCGACCCAGCGCGACTCCAGCTCGGCGTAGCGTACTACCAGCAATCTCTTGTCCAGCGCGTAGGCGAGTGCTTCCGCGCAAATCGTCTTTCCGGTGCCCGGCGGACCGGCGAAATGAAAGGCCAGCCCCAAGCCGCTGGAGTGCCGTTCCGCCAGACCCCACTGCTGAAAG
>DATFFX010000155.1:0-6310 GCA_035249825.1 Gemmatimonadales bacterium
CTCCGGATGCAGCTCCAACCTCACTTTCTCTTCAACACCCTGAATACCGTGGCCGAGCTGGTGCACACCGACCCCGATACCGCCGATCAGATGATCACCCGTCTGGGGAGGCTGCTGCGGCTGTCGCTGGATCATGCCGGCCACCAGGTGGTTCCCCTCAGGCAGGAGATCGATTTCCTCCGTATGTACGTAGAGATAGAGTATGTCCGCTTTCAGGACCGGCTTCAGATCGTGTGGGACGTAGCTCCGGACACGCTCGACGCGGCAGTGCCGACCCTGCTGTGGCACCCGGTGTTGGAGAACGCTATCCGGCACGGAGTAACCCCGCTGGCGGGAAGAGGACGGATCATCATCGCCTCGCGTCGACACGGCGATGACCTCGTCCTGCAGATCCGCGACAATGGAAGAGGACTGCCGGAGGGCAGGATTCCGCGCGAAGGCGTTGGTCTTCGAAACATCCGGGAGCGGGTGGACCAGCTCTATGGTACGAGAGCTCGCTTCACGTTGGAGCCGGCGCCGGACGGTGGTACGGTCGCGACCCTGCGGCTGCCTTTTTCGCACTGCGATGCGGCCCATACTCCGGTGCCGCTCTTACGAACCGATTTGGAGGACCTGGCAGGATGACACTGAGAGTTGTTGTCGCTGATGACGAGCCGATTGGCCGCCAGCGCCTGGTACGGCTGCTGCAGGCGGAGCCGGACATGGAGGTACTGGCTGCCTGCGCGGATGGACAAGAGGCGGTCGAAGCAATCCGCGAGCATGCGCCGGACGTGGTACTACTCGATATCCAGATGCCGCAGCTCGATGGGTTCGAGGTCGTGGCCGCACTCGGCGAGGCCCGTCTCCCATCCATCATCTTCGTGACCGCGCACGACCAGTACGCTGTTCGAGCGTTCGAGGTCCATGCCTTTGACTACCTGCTGAAGCCGGTGGACAGTGACCGGCTGAGGCGAGCGATGGAGTGGGCTGGTGCCACCAGCGAGCGCGCTCCCCAGGGTAGCGGCACTCCGCGAGTTCTTGCGCTGCTGGAAGAGCTGAGCGCACGGGAGCGGGCCCGAGGGCGGGATCGCCTGGTGGTACGAACACCGGAGCGGGCGATTTTTCTCCGAACCGAGACCGTGGATTGGATCGAGGCCGCCGGGAAGTTCGTCCATCTCCACGTTGGCCGCACGATCCATGCATTGCGCGAAAGCATGGCCGAGCTGGAGCAGGAGCTCGACCCTTGCCGCTTCCTGCGAATCAGCCGCTCGGTGATCGTCAACCTGGACCGTATTCAGGAAGTCCAGCCCTGGTTTCAGGGTGACTACGTGCTCATCCTTACCGATGCGACCCGCCTCACCTCCACTCGCGGATATCGTGAGAACATGCGGAGGTTGCTGGGGAGATCGGCGTGACGGGAAGGGCGGGAAAGACGGGAAGGACGGGAAAGACGGGAAGGATGGGAAGGGCGGGAAGGATGCGAGAAGCGTCTTCAGTGTCGAACTCATGTTTTCCGTCCGCTTGCTGTCGGTCGAGACGTGCCTTCCCGTCCTTCCCGTCTCTCCTCTCCTTGCTCGTACTCGCCGCGGCCTGCGCAGGCCCGCGGCAGAATGTGGATCCCGAGCCGGTCGAGGCCGCCGGCTTTTCGCTGGTCCTCAATAACCGGCATCTGCTGGACGTCAATATCTTCGTTCAGCACGACGGCCAGCCGGATCGGATCGCCACTGTCCCGGCATCCACTTCCAGGTCGTTCGTGCTGCCTCTATGGATGCTGGGACAATCCAGGACAATCCGGATCATCGCCGAGCCGATCGGCGATGAATCGCGATACACGACCGAGATGCTCCTGGTACAGCCAGGGCAGATCGTGGAGCTGAATGTGGAGAGCCTGATCGCGCGATCGAATTATTCGATCCAGTAATCAGCGCCCGCCGCCGCCCGCCTGGCCCCCGGTCCCCTCGAAGAGCCCCGGCCCGCCGAGTACCCGGTACATCGCATAGAGTCCTGCCGCCATGACACCGCCCATCACCCCGGTACCCCCCACCGACAGGCGTCGCTCCTGAATGCCGACCACTGCTTCCCGCGGAATCCGTACCTGCTCCCCATTCCAATCGGACCGTATTCCGCGAAATGACTCGATTTCCCGTACCACCAGATTCAGGCCGGCCGAGTCCGAGGCGACGACCTCACCCTCGACGTGCAGCACATCGGGCCCGATTTGGCCGGCCAGTCGCTGAGATCCCTGCCCGGTCAGTTGGGCCGACACCCGGCTGCCCGGCTGAGGCTCCGGGGTTGAGAGGGGCCGATACGTGTAACAGGCCATCAGGGAGATGGCCATGCTCATGACCAATCGGGTGCTCATCTGGTCGCTCCATTATCCGCACTGCTCTGTCACCACGGCGCAGCTGAGAGTTCAGCTGCGCCGTGACGATCAGCGTGTACTCAGTTCGCCAACGGGACCGAGCTGGTGTAATTCAGCAACGGACAGGGATTCGGATCGTTCGCGTTACGACCCACCGGCGAGACGTTCGGCGTGTTGGGATTTGCGTTGATTTCCGTAATCCCGTAGGGCAGCCTGCCGGGTATCGGCTGAGTCCCGGGCGTGGTGTTCCCCAGGACATCAGGCGCGGGGGCAAGCGCCGGCAAGCAGGTACGCTTGTAATCATTCCACGCCTCGATATTGAGGAAGAGGGTGACGTATTTCTCTTCCATGATGTTCTCGAGCGTAGCCGGCACAGGAGCCAGTGGCGTAAAGACGTTGGGAGTAGCGCCCCGCGCCCCGTAGCTGCGGTTCGTCCGGGCAGCATCCAGATACGGCTGAGCCGCGCCTTGTCCTCCTGTCTGGAACGCCGCCTCGGCCCCGATGAGTTGAGTCTCGGCGTAAGTAATCACCGGCAGCCGCATGTCCCCGGGATCGACATTGAAGTCGATGAACGTGAAACCCGAGTAGAGAGCCGGCGACGTGCCCGGGGCGCCGTTGCCGTTGTACACGCCAGGCGCCGTCTGGAGGTTGGTCGATCCGCCGGGCCGGAAACCGAAGAACCCGCCCGGGCCGCCGGCGACGGCGGGTGTGAAGTAGAAGTTGAGCCGCTCTTCATTCTCCACCCCCGCCGCGATCCGGCGCTTCAAGACTTCGATGATCCCCGCACCGGGCGCGATATCGCCGCGGGCACTCATGAACTGCCACCAGACATTCTGCCCGGTGGGCGACTGATCATGGTACCAGAGCATGTCGTTCGCAGGCGAACTGATCCCGAGCGGCACCTCGGCGAGAGCGAGGGCGTAGTTGGCCGGATCGACCTCCGCCAGGTGCATGTAGTACCTGGCCTTCAATGAATGAGCAACCTCGGTGTACACCTGAGCCAGAGCAGCCGTGCTTCCACCCCGGTCGAGGTACACAAGCTCGGCGTTGTCCGCCGGCGGCCCTACGTTGGGCGGTGCAGGTGTGGCAGCCAGGAACAGGATGGCAGAGTCGAGCTGGGCAAGGACATCGCCATAGACCTGAAGCTGCGGGTCGAACGCCGGCACCTCATTGGTGGAGTCGGCTGCTTCCCGGTAGGGGATGTCTCCCCAGATGGAAGCAGCCATGCCGATGACCAGCGCCTCGTATACCTTGGAGATCCCGATATAGGTAGAGTCGTTCACCGCGCGGGCATTCTGCTGCATCTTGTGAATGTCCAGCAGCCCTCCACCACCCTGGACCGTTATGGCCGATCCGTACACCGAGAAGAAGTGGGGATCGATGGTCACGGGGTCCATCTGATACAGATCAAATCCGATCTGCTGGCGGGAATTCCCGGCGATCTGCTGCACATACTCCGCTGCGCTCCGGGCCAGCTGCCCCTCGAACTGCACTGACTGCAACGCCTGTATCGCGACGTAGAGCGGGCCAGGCCGCGTCAGGCGGGTGATGTTGTTGGGATCCTGATCCACGCCAGGACCCGAGAGGAAGTCGTTGCATCCCGCCGCGCCCAGCGCGAGCGCGGCGATCAGCAACTGCTTGAGAGAGTTTCTCATGGCTGAATACCCCTGTTCGCGTGAGGACTAGCGGTTAAGAGTGAGCGAGAACACATAGGACCGGCTCTGCGGGTTGTTGAAGTAATCGATTCCCCGCACCGGGCTGGCCGCGCCCAACAATGAGGTCTCGGGATCTACACCGGTGTAGTTGGTCCAGGTGTGAAGATTCCGACCCGCCACGCGCAGCTCCATGCTGCTGAAGCCAAGCAGGCGGCTCACCCACGGCTGGTCGAACGTGTAGCCGAGCGAGATCTCGCGAAGCTTGACGAAGCTGCCGTCCTCCACGAACTGCGAGGTCGCACCGTTGAAGGTGCCGCCGCTTCCGGTGTACCAGGCTTCGTCCAGCGGCACAGGAGTGCCCGCACCGGGCCCGCTGACGGTCTCATGCTCGAAGTGCGTCTCGCCAAAGACAAAGGTCCCTCCATCCCGGTTCACCTGTGATTCCCTGGAGGTGCCGAAGTGGTGCAGCGCGCCCTTGGTCCCGTTGTGGGCGTCGCCACCCTGGCGGATGTCGAGCAGCCCACCGATGGAGAACTTGTTGATCCGGAAGGAGGTGCGAACCGCGCCGGTCCAGTCAGGCTCGGGATCGCCAACCACGTAGGTCCCCCCGACGTCCACCTGTGGGTAGCCGTCGGCGGCGATGTAGAGAGCTTCATTCGGCGCCCCCTGGCAGTGACCCGGCGTGTTATCCAGATCCACCCCGAGGTAAGTGAGCCCGCGGCCGCATCGAATGAAGTCGTCAGCGAAGTACACACCCAGCGGCTGCCCCTCGATCGCCACGCCCTGAATGCCCAGTCCGTTGGTGCCGCCACTGATCGGCAGCGGAACGAACTGCACGCCCGCCAGATCCTCGACCCGATTGCGGTTCGTGGCCACCTGCAGGCCGACATCCCACGCGAAATTCCGGGTGGTGACCGGCCGTACGTTCAGCGCCACCTCGATACCGGCGTTCCGCAGGGTCGCCGCATTGGCGGGTTTCTGGGTATAACCGGTGCTGCCGGCTGTGGGCAGGTTCAGGATGACATCGCTGGAGATTGCGCGGTACCAGGTGAAGCCGAGATCCGCCCGATCTTGCCACAGACCGAGGTCGAATCCGGTCTCGAACTCCTTCACCCGTTCGGGCCCCAGATCGGTGGTGGGCAGGATATAGCTCGTGATCAGTCCGCCCAGTCCGTTCTGCTGGCTGGAGATCGCAGGTCCCCATCCACCATCGTTGCCGTTCCATCCGCCAAGCAACACGCTGGTAAGCAGGTACGGTGCGGGCTGGGTGCCACTCTGGCCGTAGGCTGCGCGAAGCTTGCCGTAGGTCAGGAATCGGTTGGTACCTTCGGCGCTCCTGAAGAAGGTCCAGGCTGCGCTTGCCTTCGGGAACCAGTTCCGGCGGTTGTCGGCGCCGAATGTCGATGCACCATCGTTGCGAATCGCCGCCGTGAGGAACAGCTGGTCCCATAGATCGGCACTGACCTGGGCAAAGTACGACTCCAGGCGAACGGTCTGCTTGAAGTCATACGGCGGCAGCTGCGACGACGTGTTCCCCAGATTGTACGGCTCCGGCGCGATGAGCCCGGTGCCGAGTGTTTGGCGGGTCTGGTAAGTATTGGAGTTGAGGTTCTGACCCACGGTCACCGAGCCACTGAAGGCAGGGCTCACCCGATAGCGCGCCGTAGCCGTGAGGTTGTGATCGATCTGGAACGAGCGAATGTATCCGGCGTTCACGCCGCCGACCCCGTTGACTCCTACAACGGTGGTGTTCGAGGTGCTCCAGGGCCACGCTTGAGTGCGCTCGTCGTTGGAGTAGTCCGCTCCCAGCGTGTACCCGAAGGACAGCCACGGTGTTGCCGTAAACTCCGCGTTGATGCCACCGAACGTGCGGCCGACCTCCGACTTGTTGAACGACTCATTGGCAACGAAGAAGGGATTGTCATACGCCCGTGAGGCCTGCTCCGAGCCCGGACCCGGGTTCGGAAAGCGATAGGAGCGATGGAGACCGAAGACCGGGTCCAGATACTGCTCGTTATTGAAATCCGGCGGTGAGCGCCAGGCGCCCAGCAGCAGGCCGTCGGTGCTGTTCCGGCTGGTGATGAACCCACCTTGTCCATCCACGTACGCGATGTTGGCTCCGACCTTCAGATTATCGAACACCCGGTGAGATCCATTGAACCGCACCGAAATCCGCTCGAACTTGTCGTTGTTACCGGTGATGATGCCTCGCTGGTTGGTGGCCCCACCGGACAAGAAGAACGTCGTCCGGTCATTACCACCGGAGATCGTCAGAGCATTGTCGAAGGTATGGCCGGTCTGAAACATTTCACCG
>DATFFX010000156.1:0-5852 GCA_035249825.1 Gemmatimonadales bacterium
CAAGGAGTACAACCATGGCGACGCGTGGGTGCTCGGCCGTCTGAAGGCCGGGGCGCTGGATTCCGTGATATCCCGCTTCCAGTCCGCGGATACGGAGGAGTTTCGGGTCCGGTATTTGACTCTGCTCTCCTATTTTACCGACCCGAAGATCATTCCGCTGCTGGTTCGGGTTTACGTAGCGCCGGATAGTTTCGGCATCCCCAAGCGCTACGCGATCCGCGCGTCGGACGGGCTGCTCTGGGTAGGAACAAAAGAGGCGATGATTGCGCTCGTACAGGCCAGGTCACGGGCGCGGGACAGGAAGACCTACGCTGACTCCACACTCAGCAGAGGAGGATATGATTTTCTCGCCAATGATAGCTCGACTGTCATTTCCAGAACGGGAAGATGGCTGACGGACTGGATTGCCGTGTTGCCTTCCTCCCGTGGCAGCTCGTCGCACTAGTGCTCAGCGGCGGGTCCGGAGCAGGTTGCCGCCGCCGCCATCGTCTGGCTCGATCGGCCCGCAAGTGATATCAAACAGCACCTCAACCGTATCGCCGGGCACGACGGTGGTCTCCTGCGGATTATCCTCTGCTGGCAGGGTACAGTTATCCGCGACATCCGCGAGGCTCACGACGTAATCACCAGGATCGAGCTCCGGAACGTAAATTGTGTCCAGATGGCCGATCTCCTGTTCCTGCCTGCCATTGACCGAAATGGAGTATCCGTCGACGTCGAGATCGGTTCCGGTTGTCCGCGCTCCGATCAGGATGGTGCCTTCGGTGGGGCCGGGGCTCTGGTCGTCGCCACATGAGATGATAGTCACCATGACCGCGCTCATCAGCAGCAGCCCAAGCATGGTGCTTCCCCGCCTTCGTAGATGATCTCTCATGCGTTCTCGCTTTCGAGCAAAGAGCGTGGAATTAGGCCCGCGGCTGAATGTTCCGCGGCGATCAGCAAGTGTCAATACGAAACGACTCGCGTCGAAATAGAGACGTGGCGTGGCAATACAGCCACACAGGTTTAGCAGCAGCGGGTCGGACCGTCTCCGTAGCGGCTACTCAGATATTCGGCGTAGTATTCCCGCCGGGTCGGAAGCGGTTTTTCCGGATGCGAGCTGCGGAGATGCTCGAGGTAGGCCTCGTAGTCGGGCATTCCCGCGATGCGCCGCAGGAACGAACCGATCCGTGCGACCGTATGTGCCCCGCTGCTATCCTGCATAGGCCGTCTCCACGAATGGCGACTCGCGCACCACCGCCGGCTTGCGTCGAGTCAGGATCAGAAGCCACTCGCGCGCGGAGGAGAGAAGGACCAGAACGGTGATGACCATGAAGACAAGGGTTACCACCGCGTCCAGCCGATCGTTGAAGATGAGGCGGTCGCCCACAGATGGGGAAATGGCTCCGGTAGCTATCTGTTCGGCGATGGATGCCGCGTGCGCCAGGAACCCGAGGCGAGGATCCTGGGCGAACACCTTCTGCCAACCGGCAGTCAGGGTGGCGGCCAGCAGCCATGCGAGCGGCAGCAACGTGACCCATACATAGCGGGCCTTGCCGCTCTTGATGATCAACGTCGTGCCCACGCAGAGCGCAACCGACGCGAGGAGCTGATTGCTGATTCCAAAGAGCGGCCAAAGAGAATTGATGCCGCCAAGGGGGTCCATTACTCCCTGCACCAGAAAGAAACCCCAGCCTGCCACGACCAGGGCGGATGCCATGACGGTGCTCGGGTACCACGAGGTACGGCCCAGAGGTCGCCAGATTTGACCTGCCAGCTCCTGCAGCATGAAGCGTCCAACCCGGGTGCCGGTGTCAACGGTGGTGAGGATGAACAGTGCCTCGAACATGATGGCGAAGTGGTACCAGAGTGCCATCAGTCCCTGCCCGAACGCGCTGCTGAAGATGTGCGCCATGCCTACCGCCAGTGAAGGCGCACCCCCGGTCCTGCCCAGAAGAGTCTTCTCACCTACCGAAGCGGCCAGCGCATCGATCTGTCCTGGCGTCACGGTGAAGCCCCACCCGCGGATCACCTCCGCCGCGGACTGGACGTTACCACCTAGTGTTGCCAGGGGCGCATTGATGGCGAAGTAGATGCCCGGGTCCAGTAATGCGGCGGCGCAAAGAGCCATCACCGCCACGAATGATTCCATGAGCATTCCACCATAGCCGATGAGCCGCGCGTCACTCTCGCGGGTAAGCATTTTCGGCGTGGTTCCGGAAGCCACCAGAGCATGGAAGCCGCTGATGGCGCCGCAGGCGATGGTGATGAAGGCGAAGGGAAACAGCTTGCCCGCGAACACGGGTCCGGTGCCGTCGATGAACTGCGTGACGGCGGGTAGCTTCAGTGGAGGGAGCACCAGCACGATCCCGAGTGCCAGCAGCAGAATGGTGCCGATCTTCATGAAGGTGGAGAGATAATCTCTGGGGCAGAGCAGCATCCATACCGGCAGCACGCTCGCGATGAAGCCGTAGGCGATCATGCCATAGGCGATGGTGAGACCCGAGTAGGTAAAGTAGGGCGCCAGGGCCGCTGACTCGGCTACGTATCGTCCGCCAACCAATGCCATGAGGAGGAGCGCTACTCCGAACGCAGATGCTTCCAGGGTGCGGCCCGGACGCCAGGCCTTCATCCAGAACCCCATGAGAATGGCGATCGGGATGGTGCAGAGGATCGTGAACACACCCCAGGGACTGTCCTTCAGGGCATTGACCACGACCAGCGCGAGTACCGCCAACAGGATGACCATGATTGCAAGCACGGCCACCATCGCGAGCAGTCCAGTGATCGGCCCGGTCTCTTCTTTGGCCATCTGGCCCAGCGACTTGCCATCGCGCCGCATAGAGCCGAACAGGATGATGAAGTCCTGCACGGCTCCGCCGAGAACGACCCCAAATACCAGCCAGATTGTTCCAGGCAGGTACCCGAACTGAGCAGCCAGGACCGGCCCAACGAGGGGGCCGGCACCGGCGATGGCGGCAAAGTGGTGCCCGAAGAGGACCCACCGCGAAGTCGGAACGAAGTCTCGCCCGTTGGCCAGCCGTTCGGCCGGGGTGGCCCGGCGATCGTTCAAGCCCAAGACGTGGGTAGCCAGAAAGCGACTGTAGAACCGGTATCCCACGAGATAGGTACCGACGGCGGCGAGGACGAGCCACGCGGCATTGATCGTCTCGCCCCGGTGGAGGGCGAGCACTCCCCAGGCAGCTGCTCCGCACAAGGCGATGAGGAGCCAAACGATGTGTCTGAGGAGCATGGTCATAAGAGATAACAGCATGAACGGTAGGTCGTAAACGGGAAGAACGGTCCTTTCCTCTTCCTTGCTCTACCCTGAAACGTCCTCTACCTTCGGGTTCCATGCCATTGCCATTCGGTTTCGGACACCGGCCCTCCTGGGAACATGATGCTCCGGAGGGGAGCGGAACCGCGCTCGAGGACCCCCGCCCCCAGCCTATCGGCAAAGGTTGGCGAGGCAAGGTCGTCATCGTGACCGGGGGGGCGACCGGCCTGGGACGCCACATAGCGCTGGAGTTCGGCCGGCTTGGTTGTCACGTTGCCTTCTGCTTCGTGAACCTGCCCGGGCGCGATGTCTCTGAGCAGGCTCTACTAACGGAAACGACGCTGAGCGCCATGGGCGTGGAGGTGTACGCCAGGCGCTGTGACGTGCGCGACCGGGATGCCGTCGAGCAGTTCGTCCTCGAAGCCAAACAG
This sequence comes from Gemmatimonadales bacterium, assembly GCA_035249825.1. Lineage (GTDB taxonomy): Bacteria > Gemmatimonadota > Gemmatimonadetes > Gemmatimonadales > GWC2-71-9 > CAVVWJ01. The sequence continues at coordinate 3,688 of DATFFX010000156.1, forward strand.
AAGCTGGGCGGCGTTCACTTTCTCATCAATAACGCGGGCATCGCGAACGATGGCGCCTTGTGGCGGCTGTCGGCGGCGGCGTGGTCCGAGGTCCTCGATACCAACGTGACGGGCGCCTTCAACTGTATCAGAGCAGTGGCCCCCATCTTCCGGGGCCAGCACTACGGCAAGATCGTCAGCGTCAGTGCCCATCAGGCTGACCGCCCCGGCTTTGGAGTAGCCAACTACGCTGCGAGCAAGGCGGCGCTCCTGGGTCTCACCCGAGCGGCGGCGGTCGAGCTCGGACCAGCGAACGTCAACGTCAATGCCGTCGCCCCCGGCTTCATTCGTACTGAGCGCATGGGCATGCTGCCATCGGAGGTGATCGAGAGGGCGCAGAAGAGCTCGGTCCTCGGGCGCGTGGCCGAGCCTGACGATGTGGCCCACGTTATCTCGTTTCTGTGTTCCGATTCAGCCCGCCACATCACTGGGCAAACGATCGTCGTGGATGGGGGATTGTCGCTGGAGTAAGAAGCGGGAACAGTAAACAGTGGACGGTGAACGGGCTCGGCCTCACCCCGTTTACCGTTCACCGTTTACCGTTCACGCTTCTCCCATTACGCTTCTCCCATGCAACTACCCACAATAGGGCCCGACCTTGTGCGGCTGGCATTTCTGCTCGCACTCGCCACTCCGTCGTGTGCCGGAGCCCAGAGAGAACCTGCCGCTCCGGCGACGACGACTGACCCGCCAGTCTCGATCCTGCCCATTGCACGACTCAGCGGGCAGACGGTCGCGATCCTTCCCATCACCCTCGTCGTTGCAGATCCCACCCTCCAGTCCGATTCCGTCTACGCCACCTACCGTGATCGTCGAGCGGCGCTGCAACAGGCGGATTCCCTGGTCAGCGAAGGGATCGTGAATCGCGCGCCGGAAGTGACCTGGGTGCCGCCTCGCGAGCTGCGCAAGATGGCTCGGCGTTCGGCTGGTTATCTGGCCGATCCTGACCAGATGGGACAGGCGGTGCTGCGGGGCCCCAAGATCACAGTCGTTCCCGATCCACTTCGATCTTCGCTCCGGAGTCTGATGGCAGTAGCGGGTGGACGCTTGGCACTCGTGCCCGCGTCGCTGGGATTCGGTCCCGAGCCGGACGGACGAATCAGAGCTGACCTGTCACTGGTCCTGGTGGACTCCCGCAGCGGCAAGGTTATCTGGCGCTCCGTTGCGTTGGGTCGGGGGAGTACACCCGATGAAGCCTTGAATGCCTCCATTGCCGCGGTGCTGCCTCTCGACGGCCAATGACCTACGATGTAACGCTGATCCCTGGCGATGGAATCGGGCCCGAGATCACCGCTGAAACGGTCAAGGTGCTGGAGGCGACAGGCCTTCACTTCAACTGGGACGAAGAGCTGGCGGGGATGGCCGCGGTGGACGCAACCGGTACGCCACTGCCCGACGCCACCGTTGAAAGCATCCGTAAGAACTCGCTGGCGTTGAAAGGTCCGCTCACTACGCCGATCGGGACCGGGTTCCGCTCGGTCAACGTCGGGCTGCGGAAGGAGTTCGAGCTGTTCGCCAATGTACGTCCCGCTCGGACTATCGTGCCCGGCGGCCGCTTCGAGAACGTAGACATTGTGCTTGTGCGCGAGAATCTGGAGGGCCTCTACATCGGAGTGGAGCACTTCGTTGCGATCGGCGACGATCCCCGGGCCGTAGGCGAGTCGCTCGCAATCGTGACCCGCCGGGGATGCGAGCGCATCGTCCGCTACGCCTTCGAGTACGCGCTGAAGCACGGCCGGCGTAAGGTTACCATCGTGCACAAGGCCAACATTCTGAAAATGGTCAGCGGCCTGTTCCTCGAGGTGGGTCGCGCGGTGGCCATGGAGTACGAGGGCCGGGTCGAATCCAACGACATGATCGTCGACAATACGGCCATGCAGCTGGTGCTGAAGCCCGAGCAGTTCGACGTGATGGTCACGACCAACATGTTCGGAGACATTCTCAGCGATGAAGTCTCGGGACTGGTCGGCGGGCTCGGGCTCGCGCCGGGGGCAAACATCGGCACCAGCGCCGCCATTTTCGAAGCTGTCCATGGAAGCGCTCCCGATATCGCGGGCAAGGGAGTAGCTAACCCTTCTGCGCAGATGCTCGCGGCCGCTATGATGCTGGATCACATCGGCGAGCTG
>DATFFX010000157.1:0-11318 GCA_035249825.1 Gemmatimonadales bacterium
AAGCGATGAGGATGAGCACGAACACGATGATCCAGACACCCCACGCCAGCGTGTTGAAGGCGAGCAACAAACTGATCGCTGGAGTCGCCAGGAGGAACATCATGCGGGGCCGCACGCCCGACCAGAACAGCATCGCGAAGAAGATGCCGACGAAAACCAGCGCGCTGCCGAGATCGGGCTGCCTCAATACCATGAGGAACGGCACCCCGACTATCAGCGCCGGACCAATCAGATGACTCAAGGAGCGAGGTGCCTCTTTGCGGCTGGAGAGGAAGCGCGCCAGCATGAGCACAGTTGCCACCTTGGCCAGCTCTGAAGGCTGCCCGATCTGGTGCCCACCGATTGAAAGCCAGCTATGACTGCTCTCGGCGGTCCCGGCGCCGGTGCCCACGACCAGCACCACTCCCAACAGCAGTATGCTGAAGGCATAGAGAGCTGGAGCCAGCCACTCGAGCACTCGCAGCGATACGTTGTATATGGCTGCGCACGCGACGATCCCCACGCCGAACCAGATGAACTGCCGGTGCCATACACCCGCCGCCCGGGTCGGTACATCGGTCTGGCCTGCCGAATACAGCGTCGCCAGGCCGAACAGCATCAGAGCCAACCCGACCATGATCAGATTGCGGTCGATCGCGGGGCTCCTCACCGAACGATCTCCGCCCGGCGCACTGAATCCTCGGCCGCGCGCGCCGCCGCCGAATCCGGGTTCAGCTCGAGTGGGCGCGGCGCGGTATCCCGCTGCGAGGTCAGAGCCTCGTCGAGCAGCACTCGCATCTTGACGGGGCCGATCGCCTCGGGGCCCAGGATGTAGCGCCGCAGAGTACGAACCACGTAAGGCGCCACGGTGGTGCCATGTTCCGCAAACTCCATGATCCCGCCGACGATCAGCTCCGGTTTGGTGGCAGGAGCGAATCCGATGAACCAGCCGTGGTCCTCGCCATGCGGGTTCTGCGCTGTGCCCGTCTTGCCCGCCACTGCCAGATCGCCCCGGCGGCTCGCCACGCCGGTTCCGCGCTCCATGACCGCGATGAGGGAGTTGCGCAGCGCATCGAGCTCCTTTGCGCTGAGACCCAGTTCTCTTCCCTTGGTAGAGCTCGGGCGTACGATATAGGGGGTGACCGCGGTGCCTTCGCCCGCCAGGCCCTGATAGAACTTCACCATGTTGATGAGCGTCTGGGTATTCTCACCCTGGCCGATCGAGAAATTCAACGTGGTTCCGGGCGGGCTCCAGTGACGCGGTCCGTACAACCGATCGAAGTATGCGACCGATGACGGCCAGATCGGGCTCAACTCGTTCTCGAGATCGATCCCACTCTTGTCCCGAAACCCCATGAACATGCCATCCTGAATGATGGCTTCCAGGCCGAGCTGAAGCCCGAGCTGGTAAAAGTAGACGTCGCAGCTCGCCGCTACGGCGCCCATCAGATCGAGTGTGCCGTGGCCATCCTTCTTCCAGCAGCGAAACACCCGGTTCCCCAGGCGCAAGCCGCCCCGGCAGGGCTCCGGCATTCTGGTGCTGAGCCTGATGAGACCACGCTTCAGTGCCATGGCCGAAATGGCGAGCTTGAAGGGAGACGCCGGTGGGTAGCGCGCCTGAATGACCCGGTTGAGCAGGGGACGAGCTGGATCAGTGTTCAGCCTGCGCCAGTCGGCCGAGGAGATTCCACCGACGAACTTGTTGGGATCGAACGTCGGAGCCGAATACAGTGCCCGAACCTCACCTTGGGGCGTCAGGGCCACCATGGCGCCGCGAACGCCCGCCGGCCAGATGCTGTCAATGAAGCGCTGGAGGTCGAGATCGATCGTTGTGGTGATCGGATCACCGGGCGTCGGCGGAAGCGAGGCGGACGCCGCACCCTCACGCACGAGCCTGCCCCGGGCATTTACCTCGATGTAACGCACGCCCTCGGCGCCTCGCAGGGTGTCGTCATATTGGCGCTCGAGTCCGGCTTTGCCGACGATCGAGCCCAGCACCGCTCCCGGATAGCGGTCCGCACTCAGATCGGCCTCGGTGACCTCGGATACGTAACCAGCGAGATGTGCCACGGACTTGCCCGCGGGGTACAAGCGCTTGGGCTCCGCCTGTATGACCAGGCCGGGCAAGGCGGCCCGGTGTTCCTCCAGCTTGGCGATGACCTGGAATGAGGCGTCACCGAAGATGAGCGCGGGCTGGTACCGCGCCTGTCTGTAGCGATCCAGAATATCGAGGATCCGCGCGCTGTCGATTGGCACGAAGCGGCGCACCCGGGCCAGCACTGCCAGCAACGAGTCTCCGGAAGATGCCAGCAACTTTACCGAATAGCCGGGGACGTTCTCCGCGATGACCCGGCCGTGCCGATCCAGTATCGACCCGCGAGGCGGAGTCAGGGGAATGGGACGCAGGCGGTTCGTTTCAGCCTTGAGCTGAAACTTGTCGTGCTGGATGACTTGCGTCCGGAAAAAGGCGCCGCAGAGCACCACGAAAGCGCCTATCAGAACGAGACGTGCGATATTGGCCCGCTCGCGAAGGCGGTACGAGTCGAAGCCGTTCATGGATCCAGCCGGATGGAAAACATGTTGCGAAACGTGACCAGGACGATAAGAGCAAAGCCTGCGGTAGTTAGTGCCTGGAGAGGGCTGTATAGAGTCAGTTCAGTGATGAGTTGCCGATGATCCGTGCCGCTGGCGACGAGTACGATGAAGTCACGGATCCAGAGCCCGGCAGCCACGAACCCGGCATTCACCAGAACATTGTCCGCGAAGAACACCGAACGGCCCCAGGAGCCCAGGTACCCTACCAGCGTGTGTGCCAGCGCGCCAGCGCCGAACCTGGCTGGTGTGAGGGTGTCGACTATCACACCCACAGCGAATCCGGCGAGCGCCGCCACCCCGGGACTGCTCCGCATGGCAAAGAGCATCAGGGCAATCAGGAGAAAGTCAGGGCTGACGCGCGCATCCCAGAGCCGAGGTCTGAGATAGAACTGCAGGATGAGCAGGAGCAGCATCACCATCAGCAGCTGAATCCGGCTCACGCGATTCGAGCTCATTGGGCCGAGTCCTCCGCGCTGGTCGTCGGAGGAGGCGGGGTGCCACCCAGAATGGGAGAGGCAGGAGCCCGTTGAGGCTGCGAGCGCGGGGCTCCGCCCTGCAGCGGTGATGCTCGCTGGAGTGAATCCCGCCGCATCGCCCGGGCGGCGCGAGCCGCCTGCGCGACCGAGTCGGCTCGCCGGAGACGGGCAATCGAATCCAGCCGGAGAGCCTCGAGTAGCGAGTCGCTGGGAAAGGCGGGGCGCAGATCCATGGTGCGGCTACCCACCAGGATGAGGACGTGGGTGGCAGACCCAGGGTTTGCCGCCGGTCTGAGCCGGTACACGCGCTCCCAGCCTGCCTCCTCCCGCACGGTGCCGATCACGGTGCCTACGGGAACTCCCTTCGGAAACACACCGCCGAGACCAGAGGAGAGAACGAGCGTGCCGAGCGGCAGGGAATCGCGATACGGCACTCCACGGAACTCCAGCGCGCCTTCTCCATTCCGGCCTTCGTTGGAGGGTGCGACGACACCAAAGGCATTGCCGCTTACCGTGAAAGCGCTCACCCGGAATTCCGGGTGCGCCCAGGACATGGCAATGCTGCTGGTGCGCGATACCGTGAGAACCACGCCGATCAGCCCTTCCGGGGACACCACGGGACTGAAGACCGACACGCCCTCCCGCGTTCCCGCACTGAGCAACAGGGTACGGCCGTCCATCGTCTGTGGCTGGTGCAGCACCTCGGCGGGTACGTAGCCGGTATTGAGTCGCCGGCTCAGTCGAAGGAGCTGCCGCAAGCGCTCGTTTTCGGCCCTGAGTGACGGAAGAAACTGCGCGAGGTAGGCAGCGGAATCGCGCTCGGCGGTGATCTGCCGGAAACGCACCCTGCTGGTGCGGCCCTCTTCCGCGCGGGTTTGCAGCCACACCAGCGGGTAGAGCACCTTCTGGCGCAGCGTGTCGCCCACGCGGTAGCCCCAGGCGGTCGGAGAGAACAGCGCGAAGAACGAGAGGCCGAGACACAGCAGGAAGAGAACTGTGTCCCGGCGGGTGTAGCGGCGGTCGGACAAGCTGACCATGCTAGGTTGACAGAACGCTGCGGTATTTCTCGAAGTCGTCCAGGATCCGCCCGGTGCCGCGGACTACGCAGGTGAGAGGGTCCTCATCAACGTGGATCGGAAGTCCGGTTTCCTGAGCCAGCAGAAGGTCCAGGCCGCGAATCAAGGCTCCCCCACCGGTCATGACGATGCCGCGATCGACGATGTCGCTGGCCAGCTCAGGAGGGGTGATCTCCAGCGCACGCCGTACGGCGTCCACGATCTGCTGAATCGGCTCCTGCACTGCCTCGCGGATTTCCGTGGAGTGCACCCGCACGGTCTTGGGAATGCCCGAGACGAGATCCCTGCCCTTTACTTCCATCTCGCGCTCATCGCCTGTGGGTGCCGCCGAGCCGATCTTGATCTTGATGGCCTCGGCCGTAGGCTCTCCCACCAGCAGGTTGTAATTCTTGCGCATGAACTGGACGATGGCCTGGTCCAGCTCGTCGCCGCCGGTGCGGATGGACGTGTCCGAAACGATCCCCGACAACGCAATTACCGCGATCTCGGTGGTCCCTCCGCCGATGTCGATGACCATGTTTCCGGTCGGAGTCTCTACTGGGAGACCCACCCCGATCGCCGCCGCCATCGGCTCGGCCACCATCAACACCTGTTTGGCTCCGGCCGTCTCCGCCGAATCACGCACGGCACGCCGCTCGACTTCGGTGATGCCTGAGGGAACACAGACGATGACCTTCGGCTTCACCCGGAACACGTGCTTGTCGATGATGGTTTTCAGAAAATAGCGAAGCATCTTCTCGGTCACGTCGAAGTCGGCGATCACGCCGTCTTTCAAGGGGCGCACCGCCACGATCCCTTCCGGCGTGCGCCCGAGCATCCGCTTCGCCTCCAGCCCGATACCCTTGATCTTTCCGGTCGATTTCTCGATGGCGACCACGGAAGGCTCGTTCAGCACAATCCCCTCGCCTTTGACGTACACGAGAGTATTGGCCGTTCCCAGATCCACCGCGATCTCATTGGCGGGCAACCAGGACATCAGATTCATTCCGGGAAACTTCATCGAGGAGCCGCTAGGCACATGGGTGGAGAAACTACTCGGGCTCTTACCCGTCTGGTAGCGGGTCTTTTTCCCACTATGTGCCGCTGCTTCCGAATCCACCTGTGCCTCGTGCGGTAGAGGGCAACTCTTCGACCGGCTCGAACGACACTCGCTCGACTCGTGCTATGACCATTTGGGCGATGCGCATGCCCCGGGTGATCCGGAACGGCTCGGAGCCAAGGTTCACCAGAGCGACCATCAACTCGCCGCGGTAATCGCTGTCTATCGTGGCCGGTGTATTCGGCAGGGTGATGCCGTGCCGGAGCGCCAGGCCGGACCGCGGTCGAAGCTGACACTCGTACCCGTCCGGAACCGCAATGCAGAACCCGGTCCGGAAGAGCTTTCGCTCGAAGGGGGCCAGCTCACCATCCTCGGCGCTGGCCAAATCGTACCCGGCTGACCCCGCGGTGGCCGGGCTCGGCTGGGGAAGGTCCGCTGCGTGAGGGAGGCGGGCGATCAGGACCTCCACAGCCCCCGTGCGGACCCGCTCAGACAACGCTGTTTACGTCGGCGAGGGGAAGGCGAAACGCTTCTGCCACCCCTGGGTAGACCACCTTGCCCTCGACCACATTCAGGCCGAGCCGTAACGCAGGGTCCGACTTGCACGCCGCACGCCACCCGTGCTTGGCGAGCTTAAGTCCGTATGGCAGCGTAGCATTGGTGAGAGCAAGGGTGGACGTTCGGGGGACGCCGCCCGGCATATTTGCCACGGCGTAGTGCAGAATGCCGTCTACGAAGTAGGTGGGGCTTTCGTGCGTGGTTGGCTTGATGGTCTCGACACACCCGCCCTGGTCCACGGCTACGTCGACGATGACCGAGCCGGGCTTCATCAGCTTCAGATCGGCTCGTTTGACGAGGTGAGGGGCCTTGGCCCCAGGCAGCAGCACTGCCCCAACCACTAGATCGGCTCGGCGGATCGCATCCAGGATATTGTGGCGGTTGGAATAGACGGTGTCGACATTGGCGGGAAGAACATCGGCGAGATAGCGAAGCCGGTCCAGCGAGATGTCCAGGATGGTCACGTGAGCCCCAAGGCCGGCCGCCATCTTGGCCGCGTTGATGCCCACCACCCCCCCGCCAATGATGACCACCTCGCCGGGAGCCACCCCAGGCACTCCTCCCAGCAGAATCCCGCTGCCACCGAATACCTTCTCGAGATACTTGGCTCCCTCCTGCACCGCCATTCGTCCGGCCACCTCGGACATCGGGGTAAGCAGCGGCAACTCGCCGCTCGCGAGCTGCACGGTCTCGTAGGCCACAGCCACGGCACCCGAATCTATGACTGCCCGGGTCAGGCTCTCAGCTGCAGCAAAATGGAAGTAGGTATAGATGACCTGTCCGCGGCGCATTCGCGGCCACTCGACCGCGATCGGCTCCTTCACCTTCATGATCATCTCCGCCTGCTGCCACACCTCGTCGGCACTCGGGAGGATCGAGGCACCCACCCCACGGTACGCCTCATCGCTGAAGCCACTGCCTTCACCAGCTCCCTGCTCCACGAACACGGAATGACCCGCCGCAACCAGTGCCTCGGCTCCTGCGGGCACCAGCGCAATGCGGTTCTCGTTGGTCTTGATTTCCTTCGGGACGCCGATCTTCATCGATGGTCTCTGAGGTGTGGGTTCTTCAGCGCCCCGACGTTTCGGCTCCTTCGCTTCGCTCAGGATGACACGTCAGGCTTTCTAACGCCTTACCGCCTTACCGCCTTACTGTTTTCCGGTCCCAAACGTACCACTGTTTGCCGCTCAGGTGCGAAGAACTCGGACGCTACATCCATGATCTGGTCGGGGTCGACGCTGTCGATCTCGGCGAGCATTTCGTCGAGCGGGCGATACTTGTCATCGTGCAGCACGAAGCCGGCGAGCCGCCCCATCCGGGCCGCGGGGCTTTCCAACGAGAGCATGATCTGACCCTTGAGCTGCTGCTTGCCGTTCGCCAGCTCGGCGGTCGGAAGTCCTTCGCGCGCCAGGCGGGCGTACTCGGCTCGGATGGCCTCCACTGCACGGTCGGCGGTGGTGGGCTGAGTACCGACGTAGACGCCGAGCTGGCCTGATCCCTGGTAAAAGTGCTTATAGGCGAAAATGGCATAGGCCAGACCCAGCTCCTCTCTTACCCGTTGAAAGAGCCGGCTCGACATTCCGCCACCAAACACATTGGTGAGGATAGAGAGCGGGAAACGACGTCGATCACGGAGCGGGAAGGTATCAGTACCGAAGACGATATGGGTCTGCGCGGTATCCCGATTTTCGGCTCGACTTGCCCCGCGGATGGCCGGTACCGGTGTCACGCCAGTGCGTGGCTGCTCCCGTTTGGCACCATCGAACCAGGCTTCTCGCTCGAGCACCGTGAGCAGCTGATCGTGGTCCACGCGTCCCGCGGCGGCGATCACACAGTTCCCCCGGTAGTACCCGCCTCGGTGCAGGCTTTTCAGATCCTCCGTTGACAGCTTGTCCAGAGATTCGGGGGTACCCAGGATGGAGTAGCCGTAGGGGTGGTCGGGCCAGAGCGTCTCCGCGTGCAGCTCGAAGACCAGGTCGTCGGGAGTGTCGGCGACCCCGTTGATCTCCTCCAGAACAACGTTTCGCTCCGGGCCGAGATCACTCTCCCTGAGCAGCGGCCGCCGTACGAGGTCGGTGAGAATTTCCACTGCCAGTGGCAGGTCGGCATCGAGCACGTGGGCCTGATAACTGGTGTAGTCGCGGCCAGTGAACGCGTCGAGACCACCACCCCGGACCTCAAGCTCGAGCGCCAGCTGCTGTGCAGTCCGGCGCTCGGTGCCCTTGAAAACCATATGCTCGAGGAGATGCGAAATCCCCAGCTGACTCCGGGGCTCGTGCGCGCTGGCGGTGCGGACGTAAATGCCCACCGCCGCCGATCGGACGCCTGGCAAGGTCTCTGTGAGGACGACCAGTCCGTTCGGCGCGGTGGTTCGGCGTAACCCCTCGTCGAGTTGAACAGTTTCCACGGGGGGCTATTCCCTGGGCAGGAGCGCCTTCCGGGAAAGCTTCATTCGTCCGCGGTCATCCACCTCGAGCAGCTTGACCTGGACGATGTCACCCTTCTTGACCACATCCTCCGTCTTCTCGGTTCGGCCGTGCTGGAGCTCGCTGATGTGCAGCAGTCCTTCGACTCCGGGGAGAATCTCCACGAAGGCGCCGAACGCGGTCGTGCTCTTGACCGGCCCTTCGTACGTCCGGCCTACCTCGGGCTCGGTGGTAATGGCGGCAACCATGGCTCGCGCCTTCTCGCCGGCCTCACCTCCGACCGCGGAAATGGTGACGACTCCGGTATCCTCGATGCTGATCTTGGCACCGGTAGCATCCTGGATACCCCGGATCGTCTTGCCCTTGGGACCGATGACATCGCCGATCTTGTCGGGCTTGATCTGCATCGTGAAGATGCGCGGCGCAAACCGGGACAGCTCGGTACGCGCGGTGGGGAGAACCTTGGCCATTTCCTTCAGGATGTGCAGCCGGCCCTTGCGTGCGCGCTCCAGCGCCTGCTCCATGAGCTTGAGCTCGAGCCCCATGATCTTGATGTCCATCTGAATCGACGTGATGCCCTTCTCGGTGCCCGCGACCTTGAAGTCCATGTCGCCCAGGTGATCCTCGGATCCCAGGATATCGGTCAGGATGGCGACCTTATCCCCTTCCTTGATCAGACCCATGGCGACACCCGCACAAGGCGCCTGCATGGGCACGCCGGCATCCATCAGAGCCAGGGACCCTCCGCAGACGCTCGCCATCGATGACGAGCCATTCGACTCCAGGATCTCGGAGACCACCCTCAGGGTATAGGGAAAATCTTCATAGTGCGGCAGCAACGGCTGCAGCGCCCGCTCGGCCAACGCACCATGGCCGATTTCGCGGCGACTGGTGCCCCGCATCATCTTTACCTCGCCGGTGGCGTAGGGCGGGAAGTTGTAGTGCAGCATGAACGACTTGGTGGTTTCTCCGGCCACATCGATGCTGTCGATCCGCTGTTCGTCATCGGCGGTCCCCAGGGTCACGGAGACCATGGCCTGGGTCTGGCCCCGGGTAAAGAGCGCTGATCCATGAGTGCGCGGCAGGACCCCCGTCTCGATCGTGATCGGACGGATGGTCTCCAGATCACGGCCATCGACTCTTTCGGACCGATCCAGGACCTGCTTGCGCATGACCCGGTATTCGATCTCCTCCAACTCTTCGCTGATGTCCCGTCCCCGGTCTGCGTACTCCACCAGCAAGGTCTGGAGCACCTGTTCCCGCACCGACTTCACACCGGATGACCGGGTGGCTTTGTCCTTTGCATTGATCGCCTGTGCCATGGCCCCTTCGGCGTGCTGACGCACCTTCGCCTGCAGGATCGGGTCGGGCTCCGCTTTCGTCCATTTGATCTTCGGTGCAGTGCCAGCCTTGTCCGTCAGCTGCTTCTGGATGCTGAGCAGCTCGCGGATACCTCTCTGAGCAACCTTCAGCGCCTCGATGATCTCCGCTTCCGAGATCTCCAGCGAGCCCCCTTCGACCATCACGATGGAATCGGCGGAGCCACTCACCACGAGATCGACGCTGGAGAACTCGAGTTGCTGGAACGTGGGGTTCAGAATCCAGTTTCCTTCGACCCGTCCCACCCGCACGGCAGCCAGGGGGCCGTTCCAGGGTACCGCCGACAGACCGAGCGCCGCCGCGGCAGCTACCATCCCAAGGACATCGGCATCGTTCTCCTGATCCGCAGAGAGCACGGTGACGAAGACCTGCACCTCGTTCTTGAACCCATCCGGAAACAGCGGCCGAATGGAGCGGTCAATCAAGCGGCTGGCCAGGATTTCCTTGTCTGACGGGCGGCCCTCACGCTTGAGGAATCCCCCGGGAATCTTCCCGGCTGCGTAGGTCTTCTCGCGGTACTCGACGGTAAGTGGAAAGAACGGAAGGCTGGAGACGTTCTGGGAGACTGTCACCGCGGCCAGCACCATCGTGTCGCCGAAGCGAAGGGTGGCTGAACCTGATGCCTGGGTCGCCATATGGCCGGTTTCCAGCGTGAGCGGACGGCCGGCGAACTCGGTTTCGATCTTCTGTGCGGTCACTGCGTGCTCTCTCTCTGATGAATGGCGTCTTTGCTTCTCAGTTGTCAGTCGTCAGGTGAACAACTGACTGGTGACTGGTGACTGGCGGCTTGCAATACAGAAGGGGCGCCCCGATCGATCAGGACGCCCCCGGCTACGCGCGGCGGCTAGTGCCGCAGACCAAGCTGTTCGATGAGGGCTCGGTACGTCGGCAGGTCACTGCGCTTGAGATACGTGAGGAGCCGGCGACGGGTCCCGACCATCTTCAGCAGCCCGCGACGGCTGTGATGGTCTTTGGAGTGGGTTCGAAAATGCTCGGTGAGGGAGTTGATCCGCTCGGTGAGCAGGGCCACCTGTACCTTCGTCGATCCCGTGTCGCTTTCATGCGCCTGGTGCTTGGCCGTCACCGCCTGCTTGTCGAAGCTCATGCTGCCCGATGTCCTCTGAACGAAGTGCGCGTCGTAATCCGTTGTAGCACGGAAGTATAAGGGGATGCCGGAGGGTCGGGCAAGGGTGAAGCGGAAGCGGGAAGCCGGAAGCGGGCAGAAAATTGTCATCCTGAGCGCAGCGAAGGATCCGGCCGGCCTCTCCCCCACCCTTCCCGCCCGAGGTTCGACCGGGTAGCATCCGCACGGCCATGACCACTCACCCTGAGTCACTTGCCGGCATTGCCCGGGTAGGACCCTTTGCCGGATTCTATCAGCGGTTCCAGGACATGATAGAGGCATCCACTACCATGGTCCTGTGCTTCATTCATTCTCGGCGATGGCGCGAAAATCACGACGCAGCGATCAAGGCCTTCCTGGCACGCAGCGGTACGACCATGGAGATCTTTCTCCCTGATCTGGGGAATCACGAGCTCATGTTTTCGCTTTCCCGGCGCTTCGAGGACGGCGACCTGACCCCCACCCTGGTCATCGACGCGTACAGGTACTGCGCCCGGCTGGCCAGAGATTATGGCAAGCCGGTAGAGATCTGGTTGTTCGGCCGCTCTCCCGCGTACTCTTTCTACCAGTTCGACCAGCGCGCCGTCATTGCGCTCTACTCCAATACCGCGGCCAAGAAAGACGTGCCGGCTTTTGAGGTTAGCACCGACGGATTGCTGGGTAAGT
>DATFFX010000158.1:0-3548 GCA_035249825.1 Gemmatimonadales bacterium
TCGGATCTCTTCCCACTGGCGAGACGCTGACTGCCGAGCGGATCGGCGAGCTGGTTGGGGTTCGGCATGGAGAGACGCTGTGGGACTGGCGCGAGGCCGTGCTCGAGGGACAAACCGCCCGGGCAGCGACCTTGCTGCCGCTCGTGCTCGCCCAGCCCGGAGTTTCGGGAGTAAAGCTGGTGAATGCCCTTGGTACTGCGCTGGTAGGACTCGGCATCGCGAGAGCCCATTACGACCGCGGCTTGCGAGGGAGGGCTTTGGAGGCGGCCATCATGAAAAGTCTGCTCACCGCTCGGCCCATTGGCCTGCTCAGCTACAAGGAGGAAGCAAGTCGCTGGAGCCGTCTCGCCTCCCGGTGGCCCAGCAAGCGGATTCGCGCAGCGCTCCAGGCTGCGCGAGACACCGATCAGGCGCTCAAGAACACCACCGTGTCGGATGAACGGGGGCACATGACTGGCCTCGTCCTGCAAATCGGCATTCCCGCTGCGGAGGCAGCATGATCGGGTCTCGGCGATCCGTCCTCGCTTGGGCGCTAGCCTTCCTCACCGTCCTTACCATCCTTCCGGTCTTTCCCGTCCTTTCCCAGACCGATGCTCGTCTGGTAGAAATCGTCCGCGAGGCGCAGGAGGGTCGAGGCGACTCGGCACGCACCAGGATCAGACGCCTGCTCGCCGCCACATCGCCGACTGATACACTGTATCCGCAGATCATATACACTCAGGCTATGGTAGCCAGTGACGCCAACGAGATGCGGCGCCAACTCCAGCGCGTTGCAGTGGAATACTCCTCCTCCAGTTGGGCCGACGACGCTCTGCTGCGTCTGGTGCAACTCGATTACGCGAGCGGCAACCTCGAGGGTGCGGCTCGCAACCTCGAGCGCATCCGCCTCGACTACCCCGACAGCCCGCTCCTGCCTCAAGCCTCCTATTGGGCCGCTCGAACCTACTTCGACCAGAAGTCGCCTGAGCTTGCTTGCCGCTGGATCACTGAGGGGCTGAACCGTTCCCGGGGCAATGTCGAGCTGGAGAACCAGCTTGGCTATCTCGATCAGCGCTGCGCCGCGGTCCGCGCCGATCTCGCCGCCCGTGCGCCACCCGACTCGCAGCCCGGCGCGACAGGAGCGGGAACGGATACAGCGGCACCATCTCAAGTCAGACCGGAATCATCGGCGACCGCGCCGTCCTCCGACTCCGCACAGACAGCCCCTTCTCTTCCGCCCACGGCGACTCGCCCCGAACCCGCACCAGTCGCGGGCGGGCCTGCTGCTGCTTCCGGTCGATTCAGGGTTCAGATCACCGCCGTTCGGGCCTCCTCTACAGCCGAGGCGCTTGCAGCCAGGTTGAGAAGGCAAGGTCTGATGCCCGTGATAGTGCAGGAAGGCGGACTCTTCAAGGTCAGGGTGGGGGACTACGCCACTCGTGATGAGGCCGTGGCGGCCGTGCCCGAACTCAAAGCCAAGCTCGGGGGCAGCCCATTCGTGGTCGCCGAGCGATAAGGCCAGCGGCCTGGCGAGGCCTCCTTCTCGTCGCCCTGCTAGGCTGCGGTCAGAAGCCCACGCCCTCTTCGGTCAGTCCCGAAATTCCTGATCAGTGTCGGATCTCCGGACACTCGGGCGAGCGGCGCGACACGATGACTGTGATCCTGCCCGACTCTGTCAGTCTGGCGCACGCTCCTATTCCCACGAACGACAGCGAGCAGCTCCTCTTCCGCCAGCTGTTCCAGACGCTGGTCTGGCTCGATTGCCAGGGCAATGTTCGTCCCGGCGCTGCAGTAGCATGGAGCCCTGACTCGGTTCGACGCGTCTGGGCGTTTACTCTCCGCAGCAGCTCTCTCCGATCCGCCCCCAGCACAGAACCAGCGAGCGAAATCGTATCCGGCTGGCAGCACCGTCCGGCAGACCTAAGAGCTCTGGGCGTCGAAAGCGCCACTGCGGAGGGCGAGGATCTCCTCAGTGTAAGGCTGGGTGTGCCGATCGAGCCGGTACCCCGTCGCTTTGCGGATCCTGCCTTGGCGCTTTCCCGCGAATTAGACTCCTCATCCATCCAGCTACTCGATGACGGCGTTCTGAGCCGCACGCCATCCGGGCTGGTCCATTATCGGATCGAGCCGGGTGCCGATCCGCGCGACTTGCTGGATCGCGGCGCCGACCTCATGGTCAGCCGCGATCCTGCCTTGGTCGAGTACGCTAACGGCAAACCGGCCATTGTCACGTTCGCGCTCCCATGGAGCCGCACTTACGTCTTGCTACAGCCCGCTGGAGCTGAGCCGGTACCTGCCTCGGCGGCACGGGACGCAGTAAAAGGTGACGTTCGGCGGGCAGAGCCGCCATTCTGGTGGGAGGAGCGAGGCAGTGAGTGTGTTCGCACAGTGCCATCGTCAGTACCTGCATCGGCTCGGGTGGTCTACCTGCGGGGAGACGAGGCTGCCAGGGGACTGGCCGAACGCATTGTAGCCCTGGCAGCAAGCGACGAAGGTCTCCGCACTGCCGCGCTTGGCGCCTCCGAGTTCTCCTCCGCACTCGCCGGTGGCGGCGAACGCGCCTACATCATCGCTCTCCCCAGACAGACCCTGGCTCCCTGCCGTGACTCGGCCGGCTGGCCCTCCGGCGCAACGCTGCACCCTCTGATCGACACCCGTGCTTACGCCCTCGTCAGACGGGGTGCTCCTTCACTCGCTGTCGAATGGGATGGCACGCTGCGGCTGCACCCAGAGCGGCCAGAGGATCAGCAGTGAATTTCCGGCTTCGTCTTCTTCTGGCGATTCTGTTGGCGGTTCTCGTGCCCCTCGGAGCACTCGCCTTCGGGATACGTCGTGAGATGGATCGGCGGCTCACCGCTGAGTACGCGGAGAGAGTCTCCGCGATGGCGGAGGTCATCGAATCAGATTTGGTCGGGGAGCGAGGCAACATCGATGCCCGCCTGAACGCGCTCGCAGCCGATCTGGCGCGGGACAATCGGTTCCGCCTTGCGGTACTGGGTGCGGGCTCGCACCGGCAATACCTGCTTGACTACGCATCAGGGGCAATGAGCCTCTCCGGCCTCTCCATGCTCCAGATCCAGGACAGTACCGGAAGGATCCTCAGCTCGGGGCATTTCAGGAATGAGTTCGACCGGCTGCAGCCGGAGCTGCCGCACCTGCTTGCATCCACAGAGAGCACCATGGCCCTGGTTCGCACCCGCACGCCGGAAGCCGAATTGCTGGCGCTGGTTCGGGTGGACTCCTTTCGGGTAGCTGGACGTCACTACACGCTCGTGGGTGGCATCAGACCCGAAGCGCGGTTACTGAACCAGCCATCCCGGGGCCAGGACCTCTCGGTCGCCCTGGTTTACCCTGGCGCGGCAAATGTCACGTCGGTCGCCACCCGGGTGGTTGGCGAGATCGCGCTGCCTTACCTGGATCTGCTGAGCGAACCGGTGGCCGTTGATACCTCTCGCTTCGTGATCACGCACTCCCTCAAGACTCTGGAAGCTCTCCGTCGTAGCGTCGATCGCTGGTTCCTGGCCGCGGTAGTGATCACCGGAGCGGTCGCGCTGACACTGGCTGCGTGG
>DATFFX010000159.1:0-6404 GCA_035249825.1 Gemmatimonadales bacterium
TCCTCAGGACGTATCGCCGAACTGTTGGGTCGGTAGCATGAACCGAAACGTAAAGCGGCGAGAGCCGATACTCGATGATGCGCTGGACGTCCCGAGGTTTCAGGTTGGTCAGGGTGGCGAAGTTCCCGTAGCGAAAGGAAAGCCGGTAGTCGTCGTCCCGGATATAGAGCACATCGCGGAGTCCGTCCGGCAGACCGTCTACAAAGCAGAAGTCGCAGCGGTTGGCGCAGCGTCGGATCCGGGCTGGCTCCAGGGACACCCCCATCGGCTCGCCCAACGGTCGCTCGATCTCATACTCGATCTCCGTCCCATCGGGCTGCCGCACATGCAGCACCAGATCCTCCTCCGCCGTGAGAAACTCCCAGTCGAGAAAGTCCTCCAGCACCCGGCCATTCACGGAGAGCAGGTCCGTGCCGGCCTGCAGTCCCAGTTCGGCAGCAATAGAATCAGGGTGAACGGCGGTTACTCGAATCATCCCACACCACATGAAGGCCAAGTGGGGCGATTTTGCCCCCAAACAAGCCGGGAAAGATTCACCGCTGAGAGGCTAAATTCAAGACTGGCATCACTTCCCACCCGGAATCAAAGTGACTTCTCAGCTTGGAGCGAGCAACAACCGGTCGCAGATGAACGCAGACACTACAGTCTCAGCACGCCCGGGAGATGACGAACTAATTTCAGCCATGCGCCACTCGGGTGGTGGACCAAGACCTACAGTCAACATCTGAGTTCATCGGCGAATGCTTTGTAAGCCAGCTGTTGAGTTATGATTGGGAGACCACACGTGTGAACCGGCAGGTGCAGGCTTAGTACACCCTAAGGAGCCCGCTATGGGTATCAGGCTGAAGCGGTTGGAGGATCAGGTCGTAGTGATCACCGGAGGCACGAGCGGCATCGGACTCGCCACTGCGAAGCGCGCTGCCAAGCGGGGCGCCCGGGTGGTGCTCTGCTCTCGCAACGAGGCCGAGCTGCGAGAGACCGTTACCTTGATTCAGGACGGGGGCGGAACCGCCCGCTCGGTTGTCGCTGACGTAGCCAACCAGCAGGATATCGAGCGGCTGGCGGCCACCGCGATCGAGGAGTTCGGCGGCATCGATACCTGGGTCAACAATGCAGGAGTCTCGTTCTACGGGAATCTCACCGACGTCGCCATCGAAGACATGCGCCGCTTGTTCGAGGTGAACTTCTGGGGAACGGTGTACGGCGCGCGCGCGGCAGTGGCGCGGCTGCGCGGGAACGGAGGAGCTCTCATCAACATCGGCAGCATCGTATCGGATCGAGCCATTCCGCTGCAGGGCGCTTACGCCGCGTCGAAGCACGCCGTTAAAGGGTTCACCGATGCATTGCGGATGGAGCTGGAGGAGGAAGGGGCCCCGATTTCGGTGACGCTGATCAAACCCTCGACGATCGACACGCCATATTTCCAGCATGCGAAGAATTACATGAGCGTGGAGCCAAAGCCGCCTGCTCCGGTCTATGCGCCGGAGGTCGTCGCCAACGCGATCCTGCGGGCTGCAGAGCATCCCGTCCGTGACATCACCATCGGTGGAGGTGGACGCCTGATTACCGCGCTGGGCAGCGCGATGCCACGGCTGACCGACTTCTACATGGAACGCGCGATGTTCGACTCACAGCGGTCGGATATTCCAGCAGTCGAGCGGCCCGATAATCTCTACGTCCACTCGCCTGAAGAGGGGATGGAACGGGGCGGCTACGGCGGTCACGTGATGCACTCGAGCGCCTATACCCGGGTGGCGCTCTCCCCCGGAAAGGCGCTGCTTGCCGCAGGCCTGGGGCTCGCCTTGTTCGCGGGTATCAGGTCGCTGACGAATTCAGAGGAGTGAAAGGCAGGAGTAAAACACGGCTCTCCTCATCCCGGAAAACCTCGGGACGAGGAGAGCGGGTTCGTTACTGTACTCTGATGATCTTCCCCGCGGACGGCACACCGTTGCGATTCAGAATGAACAACATGTAATGCCCCGGCGGCGCCTCTCTGGGTAGCAGGGGCGCTGTTACCTGAACGTTCCCGCCGCTGACCTGAAAGTTCAGTGAATTAGCGCGGGCCCCCGCATCGAACGCGTGGGTGACGGAGCCCAGCCGGATCCAGCGCACTTCGGTGACTTGAGCGGCGTTCGGCGTAACCACCGAGAATGTCTGCCCGTAACCGACATTTGCCGGAGCAGACGTGATTGTGGGCCGCGCTCCCTTGAAGAGGTAAGGAGGCGAGAAGATCTCATGGTTTCGCTCCGGCGGAACTGGAATCAGCGCGTCGCTCTCGTCCAGGGTCATTGCATCGCCGCTGGCCCCATTCAGCACGGTTCCGTCAGGCAGAAGCAGCGAGACCGAGTGGTACAGGCGCATGATGTTGCTGTTGTTCCTGGCCAGTACCGTCCATTGCCCGGTCTCGGGATTCCAGATCTCGGCCTCATGGACGGCCAAACCAGCATTGATATTCACCAGGACATCGCCGCCGCCACTGGTGCCACCGGTCGCCAGCACCTGCCCATCGGGCAGAACCGTCGCGTTCATGTGCCGCCGCTTGAACGCCATCGACGCGGTGCTCTGCCAAGTAGGATTGGAAGCGGTGAGGTCGATAATTTCGGCCGTCTCGGTCGGCACCGCTACCTTGGCGTCGGGCCAGTCTCCCCCGCCCCACCTGGGGAAGCCACCGCCTCCCACGTACAGAATCTTCCCCGTCTCATACATGACTGCCGAGCCGTAGTCACGATTGAATTTGTTAACGTGCGAAGGTCCTGCTATCCACCTTCCGCGTCCGGTCGTACCCGCTCCATCGACGTCGAACCAGCGGGACTGGATCCGTTCGCCGGCGTAGAAGATCAACCCATTCTTGGGATCGACGAAGTTGCGGGGATAGTATGGAGTGACATACGTGCCCGCTCCTGGCAGCTCGACCCACTGTCCATTCTCCCAGATCTCGGGAGTAGTGACCTGCGCTCCAGTCTCATTTCGTCCACCCATCGTCAGCACGCGTCCGTCCGGCAGCGAGGTCAGTGTCGGATACCAGCGCGCATGCGCCATGCTGGGGCCCTTCTGCAAGACGCCATCGGGGCTGAAGAAGTTGGTGGTCGCTGTGCCGCGGTCGTCCTGCAGGTGGCCGCCTGCGGCCATCAACGTTCCATCGGACATCAGCGTGTGCCCTGCACAGAAGAGCATGCTATCGGTCATGACCATCTGGGCGCTGCCCGGTGGACCCTGGGCCGGATCCCAGATGCGGGGCATACCCATCGTGTCGCTGACGTCTGTCTTACCCCAGGCGACAATCTTTCCGGTCGGCAGCAGGCTCATGTGCAACGGTACGATGTCCCAGTCAACACGATCGCCCCACGCCCCTGTTATTGCTTCGGCCGGCAGGGCTGATACCGTCACCGGTGAAGAGCTCACCTTTGCGGTTCCCGCGGTGAACGTAAGTGTGTAAGCTCCGGTGCCGCTGATTCCCAGGTCCGCGAAGATCGCATCGCCGTTGGCATCCGTCGTGGCAATAGGGTTGCCTTGGAGCGTACCGCTGCCTCCCTCTATGCTGGCCGTCACCTGCACCCCTGCAAGCGGACCGTTTGCATCGGTCAGCCGGACAGCCGGCTGGGCAGCCGGATCGAACACCTCTTTGTCCACGACCTGCGTCGGAGGGTTGGTGGTAATCACGATCCCCCCGGCCGCGGGACCTTCCACGGCGGTCGCCACGAATGTGACCGGCGAGCCCTGGAGTCCGCTGACTGATGCCGTCGTGGTTTGCTGCCCGACTGCAGGGCCAAGTATGCGGGTGACCGACGCGCGGCCGTTCGAGTTGGTTGAAACGGTAGCCGCCGAGACACTGCCGCCGCCCTGGGCACTCCAGCTCACACCGACGTTTGCCACCGGGTTCCCTTCATCATCGGTCACGAGAACCACGAGCGGGCTTGGCAGCGGCAGGCCTACGGTTCCCGTCTGCCCATTTCCACCCGCTTCGGCAATAGCAGCGGCGTCGGGGTCCGGCCCGATATTATCGCCGCTGCAACGGAGAGAGGTGGCCGCGAGGACGGCAACGAATAGCGAGAACCGAAGAGGCTTGAGTCGAGTCATGTTCACCCTGGCGCGTTCCAGAAGCGCCGTAAGAGGGTCGAGGTCGCTGGAGTTCCCGTGTGCCATGCACGTCCCAGGCCGGAAGCATGGTAATTACAAGCAACCTAACTGCTTGAGCTTTAAGCGCTTAAGAACTGCTCACGACCGCGTTCACGAGGGGTCGTTGCACCCGTGCCACGGAATGCTAATCCAGCCGTGGCCGGCTTGCCAACGAGCCGTGAAAATTCAGAGGTCAGGTGTGCCCCGCAGTGTCCCGCGACACACGCACGGGTCCCTGGCCTGCATTCAATGTGGGCGGGAGCGGCTGAAGCGGACGTGAATCTGGTCTGAAGATTGTTGCGCGGCAGGAGGTGGCGGGGTCAGTCGCCCGGTTCGTAACCATATCGCACCAGGTCCTCCCGCAGCAGCTCGGTCAACATCTCCTGCTGCTCCAACGACAGGTCCTTCCGCCAGCGGTTGGTCATGTCTCTGATCGTTGCTGCGTGGACCTGCCGCTTGAAGGCTGCGGAATCGGCGAGCTCGGCGAATTCCACTACCTGCCGGCAGGTTTCCATCGGATGCTCACAGAACGACTCATACCTGACCTCGAGAAAACGACTCGGATCGAGCGCTTTCCGTGCCGATTCGATCGCCCGGGTATGGATTCTCCATTGCAGGCCTGCCAGGGCGACGAACGAGCGGTGCCTGGCTTCCCACGCAGCCTGATCTTCTGCCGACAACGGTCCGTATCGCCAGCTGTAGGGACCGTACCATCCGCGCCATTGCCAGTCGTTGATGTGCAGCAGCGAGCTTGCGACCGCCCGGCCGTCCCGAACTATGTGTATGAATTTCGCATCGCCGAACACTTCATTCAGAAAGCCGATGCGCGACCAGCCGGTAAGCTTCACGAGCATGCGATGACGTTGTTGCGTCAACATGGGCTCCAACGCTGCCCACATCTGCTTCCGGACTCGTGGCGTCACATCATCGCCGACTAAATCACGCCCCGGCTCGGCAAAGCCGTAAGCATGAGTGTACCAGAACCCGTAGTTCTCTCCCGGCTTTATTCTCCTGGCGAGGAGGCGCCGAACGAGAGGGTTGCCCACGGCAGTCACGGCCCAGCGATTCAATGCCGGCCTCTCGGGAAACTGCTCCGACAAACCCGAAAGCCACATAAGATTCGGGTGTAACGCCAGCAGCTGATGTAGCGCGGTGGACCCGCAGCGCCCGGTGCCCACGATGAAGATCGGCTTACTGATCTTGATCATTCTTCCAGTCTCACCCCACCCTGGTCTTCATCGGCTCAGCTCTCGTTTCTTGCTGGTGGTAAGGATGCTAACACAGGCAGGATAGAACAGCAGCAGGCAGGAATCAGCACTCCGTCGGTCGCACTGCGCTGGGTTAAGCGGGTGGGTAGAGCGGGCGACCGGACTCGAACCGGCGACGTCCAGCTTGGGAAGCTGGCATTCTACCACTGAATTACGCCCGCGTGGTCGGACGGAAATGTGGGCGCGTCCAGAGATGGGGTCAAGGACGGGAAGGACGGGAAGGACGGGACAGCGCGAAAAAACATTCCTGGTCCCGAATCAACCTATGTCTCAAGCTCGCCTTCCCGTCCTTCCCGTCCTATTTAGACGCCGATGCCTCCAGGAAACTCCGCAGGTCGGGCTCGCTGATCGCTGGCTCGCCGGGCGACACGTTGTCCAGACGACCCTCCCGCATCCAGCGCTCCAGCTCGCCGACCAGCTCGAAGAGATGGTCGAAGGAATCGACGATGAACAGCAGCGGCTGGTAGCGATCGATCTCGAAGTACTGGTTGATCACCCACTCGAGCTGCATCGGGTATCGCTGTACATCGGGAGAATCGATCGAGTGCGCGATCTCACCGTAAGAGCTCAGCAGCCCGCTGCCGTAGACTCGCAGCTCCTTGCCTTGCCTCATGAGGCCGAATTCGATCGTAAACCAGAAGAAGCGGGCCAGCGCCTTGAAGATGCTGGTGACCCGCCGAATCTTCTCTTTTTCATCCTCGATGCCGGCCACGATCTCGGCGGCGGTATGAGCGCAGTCACCGAAGCGTACCAGGGTATCGGCGAATGCACGATCGGTGTGCATCGGGACGTGGCCGGCGATGTCGTGAAAGATGTCGGGCTCCGGGAGGTAGTCGAGGGTTGCGCCGTCCCGGATTGTTATGGTAGTGGGAAACTCGCGATTTCTGAGACAGTCGAAGAAGAGAAACGAGGGGATATAGCCGCTTACCGGCTTCGCCTTGAAGCCGGTAAGCGGGCTGAGAAAGCGGTTGACGTCCTCCAGCCGCGGTACCCGTTTCGGGTCCAGGCAGAGGCTGTCGA
>DATFFX010000160.1:0-5252 GCA_035249825.1 Gemmatimonadales bacterium
AGTCGTTCGACGCGACCGGGCGGGTTGTAGGGCTCGAGGTGGGCCGGCCCGGCGCCCTGGCCGACACACTCAAGGAGTTGCTGGCCGGGGGTCAGCGTCTGGAGGCGGTGTTGCCTGCGTTCACCAGTAACCCGGCGCGCCTTCTGATGCTTCGGCGGAAAGGGCGGCTGGCTGCGGACTGCGATGCCGACCTCGTCGTACTCGACCGCGACGGCGGCGTTCGGGATGTGATGGCTCGAGGCCGGTGGCACGTTCGGGATGCACGAGCGCTGAAGCACGGAATGTTCGAGGCGTAGTCGGCGACCCAGGCGAGGAGGAGGCTCGTGGAGAAGGCACGGGGCTACATCATTCCCGTAGGTGGGGCGGAGGAGAAGATCGGCGACGTAACCATACTGCGGCGGTTCGCCGCGCTGTGTGGTGGCGAGGGATGCAGAATCGCGATCATTCCCACCGCCTCCTCTCTGGACGATACCGGCAGCCGCTATGAGGAGCTGTTTCTGAGCCTGGGTGTGGCGCAGGCCAGGTCACTCCCGATTCAGAGCCGGGCCGACTGCGAGCATCGTGAATGGCTGGATGTGCTGGACTCGGTCGAGGGAGTCTTTCTGACCGGCGGCAACCAGTTGCGTCTCAGCACCATGATCGGCGGGACCAAGGTTGCCAAGGCGATACGTACCCGGAACGCAGAGGGGATGCATGTGGCGGGGACCTCGGCCGGCGCGGCGTTTCTCTGCGAGCACATGATCGCCTTCGGGAAGGAAGGCGCTTCTCCCAGGGCCAAGATCGTAACTCTCGCGCCCGGCCTCGGCCTCACCAACCGGGTCATCATCGATCAGCACTTCCGCCAGCGCGACCGGTTGGGCCGGCTGCTGACGGCACTCGCCTACAACCCCTTCGCGATCGGGATCGGGCTGGACGAGAACACTGCGGGCTTCATTGGACCGGACGAGACTCTGGAGGTGGTGGGCAGCGGTGCGCTGACCATCGTCGATGCCTCCGATATCGAGTTTTCGTCCATGGCCCGGGTTCGCAAAAACGATGCGGTGTGTCTGATCGGGCTCAAGTTGCACATCCTCGATCACGGATCGACCTTCAACCTGCACAGCCGGATCGCCGCGGCGGCGCCTGCGCTCGCTCACCGGGTCGAGGGTGAGGATGTGGGGAACAAGGCCGCGAAACGCGCGGGTAAGCGGGTAAGCGGGTAAGGGCAGCGGGGCAGCGGGGCAGCGGGGCAGCGGGGCAGCGCAAAGATCAAACTGGCTTCTCTGGAAATATCATGCTGATACTGGATAAAACTGTTTTCGTCGGACCCAGCCTGTACGCTCATTTTCCCGTCATACGGCTCGATGTCGATCTCGGCCCGCTCGAGCAGTGGCCTTCCGGCAAGCTGGGGTCTTCGTTCCCGGATCCTCTCCTCGCCGCGCTGCCGGGGCTGCACACCCATACCTGCTCCTACGGCAAGCCCGGAGGCTTCGTCCGCCGCCTCACCGAAGGCGACGGCACCTGGATGGGCCACATCCTCGAGCATGTCGCCATCGAGATCCAGAACGTCGCCGGTGAGTCGGTGACCTTCGGTAAAACGCGGTCTCACGGGCCGCCGGGCCACTACTACGTCGTGTATCAGTACGAGCAGGAGGACGTCGGAGTGGAGGCGGGCCGGCTCGCGCTGACCTTGCTCCATTCCCTGCTTCCCTCAGAGCTCAGGCCCGAAGGCTCCCCGTCGCTCGATGGCTCGGGGCAGGCTTTGCCGGGCCGCTTTGACTTTGCCGCCGAGCGTGACGAGTTCATCCGCTTCGCCCAGCGCCGGGCGCTGGGGCCGAGCACCATGGCGCTGATACGGGCCGCCGAGGAGCGCCGGATTCCCTGGATCAGGTTGAACGATCAGAGCCTGATCCAGTTTGGGCATGGCCGCTACCAGCAGCGGATCCAGGCGACTGTCACCAGCCGCACCTCACATATCGCGGTCGAGCTCGCGTCGGACAAGGAAGAGACCAACCGGATCCTGGGCAACCTCGGCTTGCCGGTTCCCCAGCAACGTCTGGTTCAGACCGTCGAGGATGCGGTCTCGGCCGCCGACCGCATCGGCTACCCGGTGGTGGTCAAGCCGTACAACGCCAACCATGGGCGGGGGATCTCCATTCATCTCACCGACTCGGAGCAGGTAGCGGTCGCGTTCGAGATTGCCCGGGAGCACAGCAGGAGCTTCATAGTCGAGAGCTTGATCACCCGCGAAGACCACGGCATGCTGGTGATCAACGGAGAGCTGGTTGCAGTCGCAATGCGAGTGCCCGGCCACGTGGTGGGAGATGGAATACACACGATCGAGCAGCTGGTAGAAGAGGTGAATCGCGACGAACGCCGCGGCGTCGGTCACGAGAAAGTGCTGACCCGCCTCCTGTTCGACCATCAGGCCGAAGCCCTGCTCTCCAGCAAGGGCTACACCCGCGAGACCATTCCCGCCGACGGAGAGCGGGTCTTTCTCCGCTCCACCGGCAATCTGTCTACCGGTGGAACCGCCACCGACCTGACCGACCAGGTCCACCCCGACAACATCGAGATGGCGGTTCGGGCGGTGAAGGCCATCGGCCTCGACGTAGGCGGGGTGGACTTTCTCACCACCGATATCACCGAGTCTTACAAGGATGTAGGTGGCGCCATCTGCGAGGTGAACGCCGCCCCCGGCTTCCGGATGCATATGGCGCCCAGCGAGGGCCGCCCGCGTGATGTCGGCGGTCCAGTGATGGATATGCTCTTTCCGCCGGGAAGTCCCAGCCGGATTCCTATCGCCGCGGTAACCGGCACCAACGGCAAGACGACCACCGCCCGGATGCTGGCGCATATCCAGAAGCTGGCCGGACACCACGTGGGCCTGACCTCAACGGACGGGGTCTATATCGATGGCCAGCGCTCCGTACCCGGGGACATGACCGGACCGGTCGCGACTCGAATGGTCTTGAGCGACCCCTCAGTCGACGTGGCGGTCCTGGAGATCGCGCGCGGCGGGCTGCTGCGCGCAGGCATGGGCGTCCGGACCTGCGATGTGGGTGCGGTGCTCAATGTGAAATCCGACCATCTGGGGCTGAGGGGGATCGGAACCCTGGAACAGCTGGCCGAGGTCAAGCGGATCGTGGTGGAGGTGGCGCGCGAGACCGCCATCCTCAACGCCGACGATCCGCTCTGTCTGAAGATGGCCGACTACACCGAGGCAAAGAATCTGTGCTATGTCACCATGGACCCGACCCACGATCTGGTCGGGGAGCATATCAAGGAGGGCGGACGCGGTGTGGTCCTGGAGACCGGCATCAAGGGCCAGATGATCACGATCTACGATCACGGGGCACACATTCCGCTACTCTGGACCCATCTCATACCCGCCACCCTGGAAGGGCGCGCGATGCACAACGTGCAGAACGCCATGTTCGCGGCTGCGATGGCGTTCAGCATGGGGCTCAAGCTGGAGGATATCCGTCACGGGCTTCGCACCTTCGATACGACGTTCTTCCAGGCGCCGGGCCGGATGAATATCTACGATGAGCACCCGTTCAAGGTGATCCTCGACTACGGCCACAATCCCGCGGCCATCGAAGCCATGTGTCAACTGGTGGAGCGGCTCGATGTCAGCGGACGGCGACTCTGCGTCCTTGCCGTGCCCGGCGACCGGCGCGATCAGGACATCTTCGAGATCGGCCGGATCGCGGCCGGTCACTTCGACCGCTACATCTGCCGGCGCGACGATAATCTCCGCGGCCGGGGTCCCAACGAGGTCCCTGAGCTCCTCCGGGATGCGCTGCTGGAGCACGGCGTGGCGCCCGATCAGATCGAGGTTATTCCCAGCGAGGAGGCGGCCGTAGATACCGCCCTCCGCGAAGCCGAACCCGGCGATCTCCTGCTCATCTTCGGCGATGCCATTACCAGAAGCTGGAAGCAGGTGATTCAGTTCAGGCCCGAAGCGCCGCCTCCCGCCATTGAGCGGCGAAGAGCCTCCCGGCCGGAGCCGGTCATGGCTGCCCTGGCTCCGGTGCTGGAGGACCACCGGCGCGAGTTCGTCAGAGACTCCCGCGGCGTGCGCATCGCCCGGGAGGAGCACTCCGATTAACCCGCGGAACGTCTCTGTCGCATGAAGGTCCTCGATTCGCGCCGGCTCACCGGGCCAGGGCTCCTGCTCGATGAGCCAGGCGCGGTGCTGGACCTGAGGCTCGAGGGTCGCGGCCCCGACAAGGTCATTGCGGCATGGCAGGACGCTGCGCGACGCTTGCTCCGTGAGGTTGGCTGGCCCGATGAGCGGCTGGCCACAAGGCAGTTCGACGGCGGCGTCAGCCTGGCCCTCACGGCACCAGTGGACGGGCTCTACGCAGCCGTCGAGCTCAACGAACGAGCTCTGGACGCCGCCGCTGCCGAGCTCGGCGAAGGGGCTGCCAGGGACCACGCATCCGACGTTGCCTCCATCCGTCACGCAATATCCTCCGAGAAGAATCACCTGCTGGTCGATCTCCGCCGCGCCGCCAGAACACGGGGTCTCACATTCCTGAGCGGCGAGGATCAGGTATCGGTTGGGTCCGGCTCGGGCGTCCAGGTCTGGCCGGACACGGTGTTGCCGGAAGCGAACCAGGTGGATTGGGACCGGATATACGACGTGCCGATAGCCCTGGTGACAGGTTCCAATGGCAAGACGACTGTCGTGCGTCTTCTGGCCGCCATGGTACGAGAAGCGGGCCTGGTTCCAGGCTTCAGTTCGACCGACGGCGTGGAAGTCGGCACTGCCTCGATCGAGGAAGGAGACTTCTCCGGCCCCAGCGGGGCGCGTCTGGTGTTACGGCACCCCAGCGTGCAAGCAGCGATTCTGGAGATCGCTCGTGGTGGCCTCCTTCGACGTGGCCTCGCCGTAGAGGCAGCCCAGGCAGCGGTGGTAACCAACATAGCGGAGGATCACCTGGGGGAGTTCGGCATCGAGAGCCTGGCCGAACTGGTCGAGACCAAGCTGCTGGTAGCCAAGGCACTAGGGCCTGCCGGAACACTCGTGCTCAACGCCGACGATCCCCTGCTGGTAAAGCGCAGCACGGGAGTGGCTCGATCCATCGTATGGTTTTCTCTCGATGCCACCTCCCCGTTCATCACTGCGCATGTTGAACGCGGGGACACGGCCGTTCTGGTGGAGAAGAATGCAATCGTGCTGGTCCGGGATGGAAAGCGCCAGAGTCTGGCACAGCTGGCCGATGTTCCGATTACGCTGGGTGGAGCAGCCAGGCACAACGTCG
>DATFFX010000161.1:0-2093 GCA_035249825.1 Gemmatimonadales bacterium
TTTCCAAATAGGACCAGAACCGGAGCCGATCCTGAAACCGGGTTTGCTCGATATGCCAGGTGCCGTCACCGTCCAGCTGGGCGTAGATGCAGGTTGCCAGCCGCCACTTTTCGACCCATCCGGTCCTTGATTTGGCATTTAGCTCGCGGGTGGACACGACATCGACGATCAGGATGCGCCGGGGAGAGGTCTCGCGGGCATTGTGCGGGATCAGGCTATATCGTCGCCGTTTCATGTTCCCGGCCCTCGGTAGACTCCAACGTAGTATTGCTCCAACTCTGTGACCCGCCCAACGCCGGATTCGGGAGTATCCTCAGGGAATATTCGGTGAAACTCCTTCCAGGCCGCGCGCAACAGCTCATTCGGGTCAAGGACGCGCGTGGATTGCACTGTGACCGGGATGGACTGACCATAGGTGCCGTCCGCAAAAACGGGCCTGAATTGGACTTCATACACCCATTGTCCCTGGCCAAGGATGGGAAGGATCGGCACGTCCGCCAGGGCCGGGGCGGACGGGAAGGAGCTGTTGTAGCTCCTGGCTGCATCACCCGCGTCACGCGCCACTTGGGCGATCTGTAGTGCGTCGGCTCGGGTCGTTCCGGGAATTCTTCGATGGACGAAGCGGCGCGCATCTTCCAATCCGAAGAGACTTCCGAATAGATTCAGCAACTCGCGGATCAGCCGGATTACTCGTCCGACTAAGGAGGAGGCACCGCTGGACATTTTTCCGCTCCGTGAGGGGATATGTCAGGATGAGGATATCCTCCAGGAACCGGCACACCGCGCTCTGGTACAGCGCCTCGTCTAGGCCGCCCTGGATTCCGAATTTCTGGAACTTCAGCTGGCCGCTGATACCTCCCCGCCGAGCGGCAAGGAGGTATCGCAGCAGGCACTCACGATGATACCCCAGCTGTCTCCGCGATGGAAACAGCTGGGGGTTCCGGCGGCTGGGGCCCATGACTACTCCTGTAGGATCTTATCCAGGATCGCGTCCGCCCACAGCCCGCAGAATCGGTCAACACAGCCATCGCAGACGATCAGAACGTGGGCGTGTTTCTCGACCCAGCCTCTCTGCTTGGCCAGCGTCATCCGATACGGCTCCCGGCACACCGGGCAGGGAATGGTGAGCGGGGCGCTGCCAACCACGCACCTGGTAGTGTCCGGGATTGGGAGATCGAACTCAAGCATCCTTGACCTCCTCCAGGGTGTAAAACTGCCGCATTTTGTCGCCCCGAGCCACAATCCGGACCACCAGTGGCGGATCCCACGGTGGCATGCCGTAGCGACCCACCAGCGCGCGGATCGCGTAGAACATGCCCACCGACCCGAAGTCGATTAGCTCATCGGACTGAGTGACCAGGACCACGCGCGGGAACCGGGCGACCTCGCCAGTGCCGAAATCAATCTTCTCGCGCAGCTCGCACAAGAAATTGGTCAGCTGGATCGTCTTGTTAACGAAGTCGGCGTTCCCGTGCGTGTCGCCGAGCCGGATTAGCTCCAGCAACGGGCTAGCGTCGGGCAGCCCGCTGACGGCGGTCACTCCGTCCAGGATCACGTTGAGCGGATGGCCGGGCATGGGTTGCCTGGCGACCGCCGGGGCCGGCGCCTCCGATTGAGGCGCCGGCAAATGCTTCTTGGCCATTGGACCTCCTTAAAATGGTGGCATGGGAATCGTGGCGTCGTCCGGCCACAAGCCGGGATTCAGCTCCCACAGACGGTTGAGCGCGTCGTGCGTCTTCCTGGCCAGGGTGTCCCAGGTGTACTGGGTCAGGGTAGCGCTGGCGAGAGCTGCCGATGAATTTCCCACGATCATGTCCACGAACACAGAAGGAGTGCTAACGCATGGAACGGTCTTACGAATCCGGTGGCCGTGCGGCCACGCCAGAGACAGCCAGGCCTCGAATTGAGTTCGCGTCATGAGCTACTCTCCTTCCTTCGTGGGTCCTCGGAGCGCGGAGAGGAACAGCTTGGTATGGCTGTAGCCGAGAATCGCCCTCAGCATCTGGAGGAGCAGGTATGTGGACGAGACGCTGAAGCGCAGGTACTCCCCGTCCCAGCTCGCTTCGACTTCAATGCAGCCATCAGACAGGTAG
>DATFFX010000162.1:0-6301 GCA_035249825.1 Gemmatimonadales bacterium
AGGGAACGAAATCCCGGATCAGCGGCACCCGCTTGTCGGTACGCTTCCCGAGCCGGATGGTGCCCATCTGCGTAATCGACCCGATCGGTCGGGCTGATCCGCGCCTGATGTTTTCCACCCCCGCTATGAACGTCGTGGCAACCGCGCCAAGCCCCACACACAACACTCCAAGCTTTCCCTGCGCCGGCGCAATCTTCCGGGCGTTCTGTTCCGCCACTGCTACGGTCCTTTCGCGAGAGTATCCAGTGAGGCGTGTTTCACCTCCGCGGATCGCTTCAGCTCAACGGCTTGCTTCACTTCTTCGAGCTCTAATGCCTCGTCCACCCGTCCGGCGTGGCGATAGACGTAGACGAAGCGCTGGACCACGGTGATGATCGATGCGATCGCGAGCAACGCTACCATGGCCTCCAGCAACAGCGCGTGGGGCCCGGCGCCGAACACCAGGGAGGCAATGCCGAGCCCGAGGATCCGCTCGGCGCGTTGGGCGATGCCGACCTTACAGTCGAGTCCCAGGCCTTCCGCCCTGGCTCGCGCATAGGACACGAGCACCGATGCCAGGATGGCCACCATGCAGAGGATTGCCGCCGGAATCCGGTATGCCACATCCGGGGCGGTCAGCAGAAAAGCCCCGATCCCGATGAACGTGGCGCCATCTCCGACACGATCCAGCGTCGAGTCGTAGAAGGCACCGAACCGGGTCACCATGGCACCCCCGCGGGCCACCTGGCCGTCGAGCGTGTCGGCGATGCCACTCAGGAGCAGCAGCGCCCCGCCGAGGCGAACATGCCCCGTGGCGTACACGATGGCGGAGACGAGAACCAGGCCGGTCCCCACCGTGGTTATGGTGTTCGGCCGCACTCCCGCCCGGATCAGACGTTCTACCAGCGGGTTGACCGTGGCGTAGAACGGCTTCTCCAGTGAACCCAGCAGCTTCACCGTGATGATTCCTCAGCAAGTAGCCGGGCGAAAGGATAACTGGCGAAACCGCTTAGGGCAATTACAGCGGGACCGCGGATCAGCCTCCACGGAGAGTTCTGTTGCACGGGCTTTCACTCGGGGTACAGCAGAAAGCCGCGGCGCCTCTCGCGGAACGCTTCCAGCGCATCCCTCCAGCTTCCCACGATTTGCCCCGGGTCTTCCCGGTTCTCGATGGCGGTCCGAAGCACCTGGGTACCAGCCAACCGGTCGAAATGCGCGGGGATCCAGGCGAAGCGATCGTGGTAGAGGGTGCGAATGGCCACCAGGAGGTGTACTGCAGTGGCGGTGGGATCGTAGGTCGAGCGGTCGGTCACCTCCAGTCGGATACCACTGACCAGTGTGTCGGCGAACTTACCCTCACCCGGCCGCAGGGGGGTGAACTCGACGCCGCGGAACCGTACACCGGGAAGGTTTGCCCTGCGGATCCACGCCAGTACCGCCGTCGTGTCGAGCCCGGGGGCTCCCACCTGCTCGAAAGGAGCGTCCGAGCCGCGCCCCACTGACAAATTGGTGCCCTCAAAGAGGCAGATGCCGGGATAATGAAAGAGACTCTCGAGAGATCTCAGGTTGGGGCTGGGCGGAATGAAGGGCAGTTCCGTCTCGTCCAATGGCTGGGATCGCCGCCAGCCGGCGACCGGCACTACCGTGAGCTCGACCGGGATGCGCAGATCTGCGACGGCCAGACGGGAAAGCTCGCCCAGCGTCATGCCGTGGCGCATCGCGATCTCCAGGCGGCCCACCTTGGAGACGAATGCGGGCTCGAGCACGTTGCCCTGGGTGAGGCCGCCGATCGGATTGGGCCGGTCGAGGACGATTACCGGGAGCCCGCGCCGGCCCGCCGCCTGCATCACGTCGATGGCCGTGGCGAGATAGGTATAGTAGCGTGCGCCGACGTCTTGCAGGTCCACCAGCATCACGTCGATACCTCGCAGCATTTCGTCGGTGGGGGCAGAAGTCCGCCCATAAAGGCTATAGATTGGAAGTCCGGTGGCCGAATCGACCGACGACGCTACTGCTGCGCCCGGATCGGCCGCCCCCCGGAATCCGTGCTCGGGACTGAACAGCGCCACGAGCCGGAGACCGGCCCCCTGTAATCGAGCCACGTCGCTGATACCCTGTGCGTCCACTCCGGCCTGGTTGGTAACCAGGCCGATCCGACGGCTACGGACCAAATGCAGGCTGTCGGCGATGAGGACATCGATCCCCGGCTGAACCCGTCCCGGAGCGGCTCCGGTCCCGGGCCCAGCCGCGCAGCTCACGCACCAGAGCCAGAGACCCAACAAGGCGGGATATCTGTGCACCTCAAGTACCTCGTGATCGTGGTGGTCTCGTTGTGGGCGTGCGGACCGTCCACTCCCGTCGCCCCGCCTCAACCGGCCCAGTTCCCGCCGGACGCCGGAGCGCCGGTTCTGGACATCGACGCACTGATATCAACTCTCTCTCTCCGCGACAAGGTTGCCCAACTGGTGATGCCCTGGATCGCCGGAACCTATGCTGCCACCGACGATCCTGAATTCGCGCGAACGCTGGCTTGGGTGGACTCGCTTCACGTCGGTGGTCTTCTCATCTCGGTCGGATCCCCCCTGGACATCGCTGCAAAGCTCAATCAACTCCAGCAGCATTCGTCACTGCCGCTCCTCATTGGGTCCGATCTCGAGAGCGGCACCTCCTTTCGTTTTGTGGGCGGCACCCCCTTCCCGCCCAACATGGGGGTTGCCGCAGGAGAAGGCGAGAAGGCGGCTTACGACATCGGCCGCATCACCGCTGTCGAAGCTCGCGCTGTAGGAATTCATATCACTTTCTCCCCCGTGGCCGATGTCAACAGCAACCCGGCCAATCCCATCATCAATCTTCGTTCTTTCGGGGAAGACCCTAAAGCGGTGGGTCGGCTGGTGGCCGCAGCGGTGCAAGGAATCCAGGATAACGGAGTGCTCTCCGCCGTAAAGCACTTCCCGGGTCACGGTGACACCGACCTCGATACACACCTGGATCTGCCCGCCACGACCGCCGGCTGGCCGCGCCTCGACTCCGTCGAGCTGGTCCCCTTCCGGGCCGCGATCGACGCCGGCGTCAGCGGTGTCATGTCGGCGCATGTTGCAGTGCCTGCGCTCGACCGCGGGGTCCGCCGGCCGGCAACGCTCTCTCCTGCCGTGCAGACCAGCATCCTGCGCGACTCTCTGGGCTTCCGCGGGCTGGTCATCACGGACGCCCTGAATATGGGAAGTCTGGTCCGAAACTACCCGGCAGCGAAGGTCGCGGTCGATGCGTTCCTTGCCGGCGCCGATATTCTCCTCCAGCCAGGGGATCCCGCGGCTACAATCGACGCGGTGACGGCAGCCGTACGGGATGGTCGAATCACACGTGAGCGGCTTGACCGCTCAGTCCGGCGGCTGCTCCAGACCAAGCGCGATCTGGGACTCTTCGTCCGCCGCACCGCCATGTTGGACAGCATCACGGCACTGGTGGGGCGGGCGGAGTATACGGCGCGCGCGCAAGAAATCGCTACCGATGGGATTGTACTGGCAGAGGACCGGTATGGCGTGGTGGATTCGCTTCGGTCCCGCGCTCAGCCGGTTGCACTCGTCAGCTATGGCGACGATCGAAGCCCCAATGCTGGTGTCAGGCTGGCTGCCGAGCTCCGCGCACGAGGCTATCCGGTAACAAG
Organism: Gemmatimonadales bacterium; assembly: GCA_035249825.1. Classification (GTDB taxonomy): domain Bacteria; phylum Gemmatimonadota; class Gemmatimonadetes; order Gemmatimonadales; family GWC2-71-9; genus CAVVWJ01. The sequence goes on from DATFFX010000162.1 coordinate 3,644, forward strand.
CGTGCGTCTTTTTCCCAGCAGCGGTGCGGCCAGTTACGACTCCGCCCGGACGGTACTCGCCCAGGGCCACATCGCCGTCTTTGCAATCGGCATTCGCCCCTCACCGTGGCATTTAACCGGCATTACTCTGCCCGCGGCGCTGTCGCAGCTGATCGACAGCACGGCAGCCGCAGGCCCGGCGGTGCTCGTGTCGGAGGGCACACCGTACATGATCAGTGAAACGCCTAGTGTCACATCCTATGTTCTGGCCTGGGCGGCCGACCCAATAACGGAACGAGCGGTGGGGCGGGCGCTTTCCGGTGTTACCGGCATCACCGGACGGCTGCCGATCTCGATCCCACCGCGATACAGTCGAGGCTGGGGCGTACACCGGCGACTCTTCCCCTGATCGCTCGGCCCCCGCGATTACCCGGGTCGTCATGACTTCCGCGCTCGAGGACACAAGATGAAGCTCATCTTCTCCGACTGGCTGATCATCGGGCTGTATTTCCTTGTGTCCGGCGGCATCGGGCTGGCTTACACCCGGAAGGCGAGCCGATCCCTCGAGGACTACTTCGTCTCGGGCCGCGCGCTGCCCTGGTGGCTCGCAGGCACCTCGATGGTCGCCACAACCTTCGCCGCAGACACGCCGCTGGCCGTGGCTGGCCTCGTGGCAAAGTATGGCGTCGCCGGTAACTGGTTGTGGTGGAACGGAGCATTCTCCGGCGTTCTCACAGTCTTTTTCTTTTCGCGGCTGTGGCGCCGGGCCGGTGTGCTCACCGACGTAGAGTTTGCCGAGCTCCGATACGGCGGCCGGCCGGCCGCGGTACTCCGAGGGTTCCGGGCGCTTTACCTCGCACTGCCAATCAACCTCATCATCATGGGCTGGGTAACGCGTGCAATGGTGACCATCCTTGGGGTGACGCTGGACGTAAACCCCTGGAGCGCCGCGATTCTTCTGTTCGGCGTGACGGCGCTATACAGCATCTTTTCCGGGCTGTGGGGTGTGATCGTCACCGATGCGTTTCAGTTCGTGGTGGCAATGGGCGGTACCATTCTCCTGGCCGTATATGCGGTCGACTCGGTGGGCGGTCTGGCGGTCCTTACGGAGAAGGCCTCCGCCCATTTCGGTTCCGCGGATGCAGCGTTCGGGGTGCTCCCATCCAGCGACCAGGCCTGGCTGCCTCTTTCGACACTGCTGATTTTCCTTGGAGTTCAGTGGTGGGCAGCGTGGTACCCGGGTCAGGAACCAGGCGGCGGTGGCTATGTGGTACAACGAATCCTCTCGGCAAAGGATGAGCGCCACGGGCTGTTGGCGACTCTCTGGTTCACGATCGCTCATTACGCCCTCCGTCCATGGCCGTGGATTCTGGTAGGCTTCGTTGGTCTGATACGCTATCCGGGTCTCTCCAATCCGGAAGAGGGCTATGTGAAGGTGATGGTGGATGTCCTGCCGTCCCCCTTCAAGGGGTTGCTGCTGGCCGCGTTCGCTGCGGCCTACATGAGCACGATTAGTACCCACCTCAACTGGGGCGCCTCGTACCTGGTGAATGACGTGTATCTCAGGTTTGTCAAGCCGGACGCCGGCCGTCGCGCGCAGGTGATCGCCTCCAGAGTCGCAACGGTGGTGCTGATGATTCTCTCACTCGTAGTCATGAGCTTTCTCAGCAGTGTAGAGCAGGGCTGGAAGCTCCTGATCGGACTGGGCGCCGGAACCGGGCTCGTGTTCATACTCCGTTGGTACTGGTGGCGGGTGAACGCCTGGTCCGAGATCAGCGCCATGATTGCCTCGTTTGTGACCTCGGTCGTCCTGGCAGCGGGCGGGTACGATCTGGGGAATCCCGCCAGTGCCAGCTACGCCAGGACCATGCTGATTACAGTGCTGGTCACCACGGTGGTTTGGCTTACCGTGACCCTGTTGACCCCAGCGGAGAGCCCGGCGACGCTGGAGCGGTTCTACCGCCAGGTCCGCCCTGGGGGTGCCGGCTGGCGCGCCGTATCGCTCCGTCTCGGCTTCGGCAAGGATCCGATTCCTGGCGGGGCGCTCTCCTGGTTGAACTGGGTCGCCGGGGTGGCCGCAGTGTACTGCGCGGTCGTGTCGGTGGGAGCGCTGTTGACCGGACCTCAGCTCAAAGGAGTGCTCTACGGGATCGCGGCAGTAGCAGCTTTCCTGTTGATACAACGCAACTTGCGTGCTGATCCGACGCTGGCGGCCGGCGTTGACACCGCCGCTCGTCCTGAGTTAGGTTTGAACAGGTAAATTCATCCCGCTACCGGTTTTGCCCCATGTCGGGCGGACCCAAGGAGTCATGAATGAGCGGCATCGAGCAGCAAGCCCCAGCCACAGGATTTTCACTCGTCATTACGGCCCGGGCCGCTGAAGAGGTGCAGAAGTTTATCGCACAGGAGCAGGTCCCCGCCGAAAGCGCTGGCCTGCGCGTCAGTGTCCTGCCGGGTGGCTGCTCCGGCTTCAAGTACAGTTTGAACATCGAAGAGCGCGCGCTCGAGGACGACATGGTTGCCGAAGTGAACGGCGTCCGCGTGTTCGTCGATGGGTTCAGCGCCCAGTACCTCACCGGCGTCACCGTAGACTACGTGAGCTCGATGCAGGGCTCCGGGTTCACCTTCAGCAATCCCAACGCAACCGGCGGGTGCGGGTGCGGCAGCAGCTTTACAGCC
>DATFFX010000163.1:0-3234 GCA_035249825.1 Gemmatimonadales bacterium
GGAAAGCGATGGATGTTTGTACAGTGGTGCAGGGCGGGCGGGTCGGTATGTTTATATAGTTATATGTGCGGTGACTTATTGGTTAGGGGCGTCGAGGGACAGGGCGGGATCGCGGGGCCAGGTAGCCAGAGGCGGCGACCCGTCCGGGTCCACAATCCATAGCATGGCTCCCACGCACGCGCGGGTTTCCAGCATGGTCAATACGGCACATTTCAGAGTGCGATGGGCGCTATCTGGTCTCCATTCCCCGCTCTTGTGAAGATATTGAACTTCGTACATATGTTTCACTGGCTCCTTTTCCAGAACGGGCATGCGCCGCACCAGACAATGGCGCGCCATACGCATGTGGCCCACTTCGAGGACTTGGTTGGTCTGAATTGGCCCATTCCCAGCCAGCACAGCGCGCGTCCGCATTCCGGGCAGAGCGATGACAGGCACCTGGCTCGGTATCTTCTTATCAAGACGTGTTGATTTGAATGGTGCATTTATATCTTGGCGGTTAGCCAGCTGCGGCGTTTTCGTGGCCACGGCAGAGGGGTTCATTTTCTCCACAGAACCGCCCCGACATAGAGTCCTACCGCGAATCCAAGGATCGCGGCAGCAGCTGCTCGGGCAGTGGGCGACGGTATCTGCGCGGCCAGCGGAGCCAGCAAAAGAGAGGAGAGGGCGAGACCAGAAGGAAGACAGCCCGCCATCCACTCCCCCTCCCCTCCCATGATGCTTGCGCCCCTGGCTCCGTTCACCGCTCGGAGCCAGGGGTAAACGCGGGTGTTACCCCCCACGGTAACTCCAGGGGCCATGATAGCACGGGCCGGGCCGAAAAAAAAGGAAAAATAGTGTCCGGGATCAGAGCCAGAACCGGATATATAGGTACGAGGGGAAACGAGCCGCAGGCACACGCCGGGAGTTCCGGCGGACGCGGCGAGATCCCTGGAAGGAGGTTCTCGTGAATTTCGTTCTGAACGACATCCAGCGAGCACTGGACTCGGTGTGCGACCAGGCCGGCATTCGGAGCGACTGCACGCGCTCCTACTGGAGAATCTACCTGTCTGATGGCTGCATTGAAGTCGAAGCGAGCTGGGACGGGGAGTACCTGCGCTTCAGCGTCGCGTCCACATACCTGCTCCTCCAGATGCTGCGGGCGATTCTGGGCTACAGCCATTGCAAGCTGTTCCTCTCCGCGCTCCGAGGACCCACTCAGGAAGGAGAGTAGCTCATGACGCGACCTCAATTCGAGTCCTGGCTGTCTCTGGCGTGGCCGCACGGATACCGGATTCGTAAGACCGTTCCATGCGCTAGCACTCCTTCTGTGTTCCTGGACATGATCGTGGGAAATTCATCGGCAGCTCTCGCCAGCGCTACCCTGACCCAGTACACCTGGGACACCCTGGCCAGAAAGGCGCACGACGCGCTCAACCGTCTGTGGGAGCTGAATCCCGGCTTGTGGCCGGATGGCGCCACGATTCCCATGCCACCATTTTAAGGAGGTCCAATGGCCAAGAAGCATCTACCGGCACCTCAATCGGAGGTGCCGGTCCCGGCAAGTGCCCGGCAACCCATGCCGGGCCATCCGCTGAACGTGATCCTGGACGGGCTAACGTCCGTCAGCGGGCTTCCCGATACCAGTCCGCTGCTGGAGCTGATCCGGCTCGGCGACACGAACGGGAACGCGGATTTCATCGGCAAGACGGTTCAGCTGTCCAATTTCTTGTGCGAGCTGCGCGAGAAAATTGACTTCGGCACCGGCGCTGTCGTGCGGTTTCCCCGCGTGGTTCTGGTCACTCAGTCCGACGACCTGATCGATTTCGGCTCCGTGGGCATGTTTTACGCGATCCGCTCGCTGGTTGGTCGCTACGGCATGCCGCCGTGGGACCCGCCGCTGGTCGTGAAGATCATGGCCCGAGGCGACAAGATGCGGCAGTTTTACACTTTGGAGGAGGTCAAAGATGCTTAATTCCGATCGGCCGATCCCGGACACTACCAGGTGCGAAGTCGGCAGCGCCCCGCTCACCATTCCCTGCCCGGTGTGCCGGGAGCCGTATCGGATGACGCTGGCCAAGCAGAGAGGTTGGGCCGAGAAGCACGCCCACGTCCTGATCGTCTGCGACGGCTGCGTTGACCGGTTCTGCGGAATGTGGTCCGACGCCATCATCGAAGAGCTCAACGAGAGGAATTAATGGGCGCAAGCCGCCGGAATCCCCAGCTGTTTCCATCGCGGAAACAGCTGGGGTATCATCGGGAGTGTCTGCTGCGATACCTCCTCGCCGCCCGGCGGGGAGGTATTAGCGGTCAGATGAAGTACCAACGATTCGGCATCCAGGGCGGCCTAGATGAGGCGATGTACCAGAGCGCGGTGTGCCGGTTCCTGGAGGACATTCTCATCCTGACATACCCCCGAACGGAGCGGAAAAATGTCCAGCGGTGCCTCCTCCTTAGTCGGACGAGTAATCCGGCTGATCCGCGAGCTGCTGAATCTATTCGGAAGTCTCTTCGGATTGGACGATGCGCGCCGCTTCGTCCATCGAAGAATTCCCGGAACGACCCGAGCCGACGCGCTGCGGATCGCGCAGACCGCGCGTGACGCTGGCGATGCTGCCCGGAGCTACAATAGCTCATTCCCTTCTGCCCCGCCGCTGGCCGACGTGCCCATTCTGCCCATTCTTGGCCAAGGGCAATGGGTTTATGAAGTCCAGTTTCGGCCCATCTTTTCGGACGGAACTTACGGCCCATCCATTCCGGTGACAGTGCAGTCCACGCGAATCCTGGACCCGGATGAGCTTTTGCGTGCGGCCTGGAAGGAGTTCAATCGGCTCTTTCCCGAAGATACTCCCGAATCTGGGATCGGGCGGGTCGCGTCGCTGGAGCAGTACTATGTTGGAGTCTATCGAGGGCCGGGAACATGAAACGACGACGCTACAGCCTGATCCCGCACAATGCCCGCGAGACCTCCCCCCGGCGCATCTTGATCGTCGATGTCGTGTCCACCCGCGAGCTAAATGCCAAATCAAGGACCGGATGGGTCGAAAAGTGGCGGCTGGCAACCTGCATCTACGCCCAGCTGGACAGTGACGGTATTTGGCATATCGAGCAGACCCGGTTTCAGGATCGGCTCCGGTTCTGGTGCTACCTGGAAACCAAGCTGAACCGCCGGAGCACCCTGTACGCTTTCGGCCACGGACTGGGAACCGCACTCATCATGGCGGGCCTTAAGGAATGGATTGATGAGGGCGAGCA
>DATFFX010000164.1:0-7319 GCA_035249825.1 Gemmatimonadales bacterium
ACGCGCGATAGGTGCTCATGCTCTCCTCATCGGCTAGGTAGAAGGGGGGCCGACTTCACGCCAAAATAGAATTTAGGAGAAGAGAGGTGCGCGAGCACCCTAGATGTTAGTGCAGGTGTCTGTTCCTGAGTCAGCCAGTGAGCTCGGACGCCGTCCCATCGCGGCGTTCGGCAACTCCGACGGCGACCTGCAGACGCTGCAATCGGCCATGGCCGGGGAGGGCCCGCTTCGCCCTGTTCGCCCAACACGACGACGCCCAGCGCGAATACGCCTACGACCGGACCGACAGGCTGCAGCTGGAACACGGCTTTCCCAGTCGCCGATCGGTGACAACACCTCGGGACATCGAGGTGCTGCATGCACCAAAGTCCAATATCTAACCTTCCATCCCGCCGTCATTTTGCCCCTAGGCCAAGGTACATTCGATCTTCAGCCTGCCGTAAGTCTCAATCAGCGGAATGCGGTACGTGAACGCCCCTCCTCGAGACCAGCCACCAAAGCAGCAGCGCAGGTTTGACGCTTGCGCGATCGTCTCGTGGCGCCGGGCAAGCGTGACCTGGCCACAGATGCCCGTGAGGTGAATCAATCCAACAGGAGGCCGAACATGGCTCACAGGAAGGCACCGCCCCAGGCGGCTGAGCCTATGCTGCCCAGCAGGCAGCGACATCAGAGGAAGCCGAAAAACGAGTCCGTCGCTGCAGTAAGCTACAGGAAGACGGAGAAGGACGTCGCCAAGCTGATCGACTGTCTCGCCGAATGGACGAGGGATCTGCAGACAGCACGCTCCGCCGCCCAGGAAGTGTCCCCCCGCAGGGGTCGTTCCCGCTCCGAGGCACGAAGAGTCAACTCCACCGTGTCACCGGCACCGCCCTACCCACGGGGGAATCCCCTAACCGAATCGATGGAATTCTCGGACCGGGACGGCGCGGTTTGGTTGGTGTACATCGAGGGCGCTTGCCAGTCTCCGGGGCGGCAGTTGGAGCTCCCCAGCGCCATACCGGACCGTCACCTCCGCTTCGATTCCGCGTCCGAGTCGCGGTTCACGTCCCACCCGCCGGCGGGCTCGCCGTTCCTGGCTGAAGCCCGACTCCAGTCCCTCCTGGACGAGGCCCAACCCGACCCACCGCTGACCATGCCCACCGGCTCACCAGCGCCGGCCCTTTCCAGCGCGAAGGATCAGGCGATCGAGTGGTCCACCGGGGCCGTCGAGGCGGGTCGTGAGGCGATTGCGGGCTGGCCTCGACAGTGGCAGCAGACGGCGAGTCGGATTGGGGCACTGCGCGGCCACCTCCACGAGCTGCTGTCCGGGGCCACCAACACGATGCACGGTATGGTGGGGGTCCTGCTGCGCCATCGGCCGGCTCGGCCATAGGGCGGCGGCTCGCATCGGGGTACGATGATGGCTGAAGGCGGAGTGTCGGCGAGCGGGGGGTCGTGGTCCCCCGTGAGTCCGCCCGCGATGTCACGCAACCCGCCGATGATGCCCACCTGAAGTGAGGTAGAGGTCCGAGGGGTTCCCTTCCCGCCTGAACCTGGCACACCGACTCCCCGGCTTTCGCGTTCAGCGCCTCGACGGATCGTGTGACCCTCTGCTGCCATCGCTGAGGACCGCCGCGCAACTCCGCAACGCTGGAAGGCATGCGCCCGCGATCACGGAAGTGACGGTGGGGCGAGTTCGGACGATGCCGCCTCCAATGGACAACACAACGGACAACGTGGGTCTGCTGACAGGAGTCACGCCTAGGTAACGGCGGTTTGATATCCATGCGGCTCATTCCTAAGGGAATCGAGCCATGCGCACGCCATTCGTCGTAGCCCTGCTTTCGGTGTGCATCGCTTGGGCGCCCCTCTGCAGTGCAATCGCGCAGCAAAGCACGGAGCGGCAGACTGCTTTCGAAAGTCTCGCGGACAGCCAATGGGTCCGCCTAGTTGTTCCCGATGCCGGACGGCATGAGGGCCGACTGCTCCAGCGCAGCCCCGACCACCTGGTTCTTTCGGCGGAACCCGAGCCCTTGCGGGTTGCGGCCACCACGATCGACACACTGTGGGTGAAGCGTGGGTCGGCAGGTAGAGGAGCCGGGATCGGAGCCCTCCTGGGCCTGGTGGGGGGCGGTATTGCCGGGGGCTTGTCGTGTCCCGACTGTGAGGATACGCCACCGTCAGCGTTAGCTGTGGGCGGGGCTCTCATCGGCGCCGCCATCGGCGCCCTGGCCGGAGCCGGAATCGGAGCGGCCAGTAAGCATTGGGTGCGACAGTATCCCAAGTGACGGAGCGTTGATCCAGGATCGGACAGGCAGGGGGCACTACTGGGGAGCCTCTTGGGTCTCGCCATACCTAAGTGGCACCGCGAGCACCTCTAGCCACTGGCGGCATTTTGGGCCGGGCCTAGGGGCCGCGCTCTTCCAACTCCAGAACGACCCAGCCGCGGAGGTCATTATCTCGGTCAACCGTGTTTCCATCAGCACCCGCCGCCCCCACAGACCGCCGCTGCGCCGTGCCCAGTGGCATCGCCCGGCCCTTCTGCTGGTTCTGGCCTGCTGCATGCTTGGTTGTGATGATTCGACGAGCCCCGCGGCGTGCACCGCGACGTCCGCTGGTGGCGTCGCTGTCTCAGGCGGCCTGAACCCGACGATTACCTGGGCTGCCGAGTGCGGGGCACAGGTGGTGGCTGTCTATGATGTTCTGACCGGCTTCGAATTGTGGCACCTCACCGCCAACACTCGCAGTATTCCGAAACCGGTTGTCTATGGTGTCGTGCCGGCTGGGGTCAAGGCACTTCATGCCGCTGAGCCCCTGCAACCGGGGACGGGTTACGGCGTATATCTGGCCTTTTTGGTGGGCACCGACACCCTTGCCAGCGCCACCTCTTTCACTCCGTAGTCTGTGGGAGATCGCACCGCGGAGAGACCGCCTGCCCCGACCGAAGTCGAAGCGAGGGACTGGTTTCCGGAGAGCGGGCGACCGGACTCGAACCGGCGACGTCCAGCTTGGGAAGCGCCTGAAGCCAGCGAGGACCAGCGCCCACCAGCGTAAATCAACGAATTAGCCACCCCGCCCCGCTGGCCTACGCTGGCTGCTGCGGGGCTGTTTGTTACCCGGAACGTTACCAGCGGGGGGATAGGCCCTCCACAGAAGCAGCGGGACTCGAACCCGCGACTTCAAGGCGGGAGCGACTCGAACGCGCGACCTCTTGCTCCGGAGCCGCCCGACGCCAGCGACGGCCAGCGCCAGCTAGCGCACGCTCGTTGATTTTTCAGGTATTAACGCTAGCGGAGGCGGGTCACTCCCAGAAGTCCAGGCAGGCGTTTCAGGCATCTCTGCCGGGCTCTCCAGCCCACAGGTATGACAGCGCCGTTGTAACCAGTCAGATTCCACCAACTTGCGACTTACTGCAAGTTCGTGTCACCCGATGCTGGAGTCTGCTGGGCCGGATGCTGAAGTTCGTGAGGTTCGCTCGCACAAATGTCACAGTTGGCCTCCTTCGAGTCGTGAGGGTTCCTGCTCCCAAATTAACGTGCGCCCAAATGGCTGGTGCTGACCGAAGGCGGGCTCGACTGAGCTTCGTTCGCCGGATGCTGTTGGGTCTGCTCCCAGGTCAAGTAGCTCGGCCCATCTTCAACGCCGGTCGCTTAGCCGTCTGGGTCTGTACGGCATTGCCGAACGCCCACGCCTTCTCCACGTTCCGGAACACATCCGTGAGGACCTCCTCGCGAGCCGCCAACCCCTCCTTCTGAAGCGACCGCACGACCACCGCCGGGATGACGTAGTGCAACGCGATCAATCCCCTGGCGTAATTTTGCAGATGCTGGGCTGCGAGATCGGCTACTTCCTTCTCTCCCAGCGCTAGGGCAGTCGTGTGCAGCATCACATAGCCGATGGCCGCTAGACTGAAAGCGGTGTAATCGTCACGAAGGTTTCTGGGCTGTCCTTCTTGACGGAGGAGGTCGATGGCGCCCGCGGCCCGTCCGAGCATGCTGGAACCCGCCCGCTTGAGTGCGCCCCTTGCCGTCGCCGCCCCCCGCGTTCGCGTCAGCTGCTCCAGGTTCGCGATATGGATGTGGACCCAGTGACGTATGGTCCGCAGGTCTGCCCCGACCTGCGGATGGTCTCCCAGAGCCTGGATCTGGCCCGACACAGCCTTCTCGATATGCTCCTCGACGGCAAGCATGTCGGTGATATAGCTGTTGATGGTGTCTGTGGGACTGCGCTTTAGTCCTTCGGTCTGCTTCATCTTCGCCTCCTCGTCTCAGCCGGTCGTGAAGGAGAACAGCATCCCGAAGGAAGCGTTCGTCCCTTTCCACCCCGATCTTATCCCGCTCATGGGCACGCCGGCGTGCATGCCACCCATCATCGCCGGCATGAGCCATTCGCCGCCGTCGCCGGCCATGCGGCCGGCCCCGCACCCAGGCCAAACGTTCTCTTGTCGAGTCTCATGCAATGCTCCTCTCCCGATATGGACCAGCCAGCGGCTCCTCGCTTCTATCTACAGCCCAGCCGATCTAAGGACCTCCAGACGGCGTATAGCCATCGCTGAGCGTCTTCATGAATGCGACGATGGCGGCCTCCTGGGCGGGTGTCAGTCCGAGGTCGCCCAGCTCCGCCCGGTTGACGGTCGCCTCGTACTCGGGTGCCGGCCAGCAGTTCGCGGCGAGCGCCTGAGCTTCAGTGTAGGCGCCCGGGCAGCGCGGCTTGACATCACGCGTGTTGTAGAAGTGCACGATCGCCGCGAGCGATTTGAAATAGCCGTTGTGGCCGTACGCCTTCAGGCTGCCCGGCGTGGGCCGCAGATCGACGTTGCGGAGGGTCGGGACCTTGTGCTTGCCCAGGTTGGCAACGGCGAGCGCGCTATAGTCGGGACGGCTCAACAGGAAGCCGCCGAGTCCCTTGTCCGTAAAGCCAAGACCCTGGGGGTTCGCGGGATTCTTCGGCACCCCGAGGTTGTCGAAGGTGAAGTCGGTGAAGAGCGGAGAGCCACCACGCAGCTGGCCGCGGGCGAGGCCGCGACCGGGGCCGTCGAGCACGTGACAGGCAGCGCACTTGCCCTTGCCGCGGAACAGGGCGAGCCCCTGCAACTCCGTCGGGCTGAGGCTGGCCTGGCGCTTCAGGAAGTAATCGAACTTCGAGGTGAAGGCGTTGGATTCCGGTGACGCCTCAAAGGCGGCGATCGCCAGCCCGATGAAGTCGTAGGCCTCCGCTGTCCGGCCCGGCCGACAGAGCGCGTCCCCCGCTACCTGGCGGAATAGGGCGCCGTAGGGACCGTCGCATACGCGACTAACCACGTCGGCCGGGGTGGCGAGCGCCTGTTCAGCCGGATTGAGGAAGGGGCCCAGCGCCTGCTCGGCGGCGGGGTTGCCGAGCCGCTCACCGGTGGCCCGCCCATCCCAGAAGTTCCCGCCAATGAAAAGCTCGCCGTCATAGTGCAAGATCGGGCTCTGCGTGGCATAGGCCGAACTGGGCGGTTTGCGGTCGCCGAAGGCGCCTGGGATGGAGCCTTCATACACGGCCCCGGCGGCGTTGATCGAGGCAATCGGTCCGGTCCAGCCCCAGGCGGCGTTGTGACAGGCGGCGCAGGATTGGTTGCCATTGACGGACAGTCGGTCGTCGAAGAAGATCGCCTTGCCGAGAGCGACGACGCTGGGATTGCTGCTGAGGCTTTGGGTTACGGCGTTCGAGGCGGGCTCGAGCGTCGTGTCGGTGGCACACGCCGACAGGACGACGAGGCCTATCTGGGCGAGCGCGAGCAGCCGGGATGACATGGGGACCCCCTTGGTACTCGGAACTGGAATCCCAATCTCGGCGTGGATATCGGAAGTTTTCGTGAAGCCCGAGTGAAATCACTTTCGGGCGACGCCCTGCATGATGGTCTAGGGAACGCCCGAGTTCATCTCTTGCTTGCTTCGTCATCTTCGGCGTCCGCCGGGTGGAGAAGGCCCGCACTGCCATGGTGAGCATCACTTCACGTGGCGTTCATCCGCAGTTAATCCCCGAGGCAGTACCATTGGAATGCGTCCATTCCAGGCGACCCGCTTCCCCTGGGAAACGCCGAACATGGACTCAATCGGGTCCGGGGGTATATATGTCGCGCCCTATTCGCCTCTGCTCAAGACTCCGTTCATGGTATCGATCGTTCGTCCAGCTGCCATCACAAACCGGCTATTCCGCACTCGGCACGTCGGTGCTGCAGAACACCTCGGACCACCGACGCCAGCGCCCACGGTCCCGCCGCCACCGGTATGAGCCCATTGCCCTGTATCGCATGGCGGAGCGCGCCAGAGCACGCGGCGTGGACCTGATGGCCGCCGAAGGGCCCTGGAAGCACGGGCAGCGAGCGCTGCGCGAGCCTGGGGGGAACGGCCTCAGCATGATCCCGGTAGTTATGAACGGGCAGGCGGAAGTGATGGTGGACACCATTGAGCACGCGGCCGAAGTCGCCGGACTGCTGAACTGGTCGGGGGTCGAGGAGCTCGAGCCTGACATCGACCTGAGGCCACCTCCGGAGGCCACGCAGCATCTGATGGCAGGCTAGCCGAGGCGAGTGGAACGATCGGCTCAAGGTTCAGCCCCTTGAGGGGCGTTCATGTATGTGCGTTTCTGTGCACGTCCGGAGTGGGCCCGCCTGGGCTTCGAACGCGCGACCTCTTGCTCCGGAGCGCAGGCCTGACCGCCAGCCGCCGCCAGAGGGCGCTGATTCTCCCTCGTGACCGGCCGCCATCCCGATCGCAGCCGGTGATCAGCGAGTGGGTCTTCCCGGCACCGTCGGACCCGGCGAAGCCGATTTCCCGGCATGTGGTTCGGAGCTGGTGGGGAGAGGTCAGGAGCTGGCCAATTTGCCGGCAGAGCCCGGCCGCGGCTGGCATAGTCTCCGGAGGCAGTTTGCCACCGGGATGAAGCACGCCCCGCTCAAGGATCTCTGCGCGCTGGGTGGTTGGAAGAGCCGGCAGACGGTCCTGACGTGTTATCAACGGGCCGATTCGGCATCGATGCAGCAGGCTCTGGCGGCCCGGCGCCGACTCGAAGCCTGAGCACCAACGGACAACATGGAGGTGCGAGGTCACAAAAATGACGACCCCGCGATCACGGAAGTGACGGCGGGGCGGCGGTTCCGGACGAATGGGCCTGGGTAGAGTTGAACTACCGACCTCACGCTTATCAGCCGCCCAAAGCTGGCGACAACCAGCGCCCATCAGCGTGACTCAAGAACTTAGGCCCCCTGCCCCGCCAGCCGGCGCCGGTTGGCGCCGGCTGGGCTGTTACTGTGAACGTTACTGCGGTTGGCCGTTGTCCCTCACGGGTTCCAAGCAGGGTTCTCCTATCCAGAG
>DATFFX010000165.1:0-2298 GCA_035249825.1 Gemmatimonadales bacterium
CACTCGGTCATCATGTGCGGTCACTTCCCAGAAGGCGTCGAGACATTCGCCAAAGCCTCCATTGACGGGGAGACGCGCGGGGAGTGGTACCTCCGCCAGATGATCGGCTCAGCCAACATCAAAGGCAACAAGGCCATGCACATCATGACCGGGAACCTGTCCCACCAGATCGAGCACCACCTCTTCCCGGACCTACCCAGCAACCGGTACGCCGAAATCGCCCCGCGGGTCCGTGAGATCTGCAGCCGATACGGCCTGTCGTACACATCCGGGTCGCTTCCCCGCCAGGTGGGCTCAGCTTGGAAACGGGTCATCAAGTTGTCGCTACCCAACGACTTCTCGATCCACGACACCGCCAGGCGGGCACTGCGGCGTAGGCCCCGAGCGAAGGCGGGCAGCGGCGGACGTGAAGTTGCCGAATCTGGTTCTATCTAGATCAAGCGGCTCGCTCCGCTCGCCCAACGGAACTGTTTAGACCGAGAGCCAGCCCCGCCCTTGCTCCATCTTGACCCGCCTCACTTCAGGTGACGTCAGTCGTCCTCCCAGCATCCGGTCTGCACGCCCAATTGGAAGATATAGGTCAACAACACCTCGTCCCAGTTGGGCAGGCTGACCACTTCCTGGCCCAGCTCGTCGAGTTTGGCGCAGTCCTTGGCCGTGCCCGCTGCATCGATCTCTTCTTTCAGGTGCGGGCGGTATTTCTCCCAGTCGATGGTTGCTTCTGCTATCGCATCTCCCTTGGACCAGGTGCCTGAGCTGGTTCCATTGCCGCCGTAGTGGCCACGAAAGACGATCGTTCCACCGCAAGGCGGACCGTCGTCAGGCAGCACACCGTCGGGCCCCTCCTCTTCCCCACCGAGAAAATCGATTAACTCGACATAGCCACTGTCGTCGGTTCGGTCGCTGAAGAGGAACCGGTTGGCCCAAGCGCTGTCCGCGCCGTCGGTCAGGCGGTACTCCATGCGGACGGTGCGACCGGCATAGCCGAGATACCGCTTGGAGGACCACGATGCCCGCAGCAGCGAGGCTGCACCCGCGACATGCTCACCGCAGATGTAGGGCTCATTGACGAAGTCCATCCGGTCCGTGACGCCCTTGTACTTGAACAGGGTGCGACGCAGCAGCACCAGCGAGCCGGCATTCGACTCGTCCACGTCCCATTCGCCCGGGATTCCGGCTGAGGAGTCGTTCACCCTGAGCCGGACAGGAATCTCGTCGCCAGCAACTGCGTTCGAGCTCGGCACCTCAACCGAGACACGGTCGGTGTCCTTACCGGCTGCCGCTTCCTCAGCATTGAAGGTGCCTGCAGCGCTGAAGTAGCCGTTGTAGACGCGCCAGGTGTCCCCGGCCTCAACAGTGCAGCCCGTTGGCGCTTTGATGGTGACGGTGCGGATAGCGTCGGAGAGTCCGACCACGGCCTCGTGTGGGCCTGCCTGGTAGCGCGCCGGGTTCGCGATGGACCAGCTCCAGGCGTCACCATCGTCGCAAGATGCGCCCGTGAGCGCCTGTGCTGGAGCTGCTGCCAGAGCGACGCTCCCGAACATCAGGGCCCAGCCAGCGGCCCCGGCGATCATTCGCTTGATCATCTGCTGCTTCCCGATCGCTTCAGCAGTGCTTGGTGCCCTGTAATAGCCCTTGCCCCAGTAAAACGTGCTGGGTAACAGGCGATTGGAAGGGCGCGAATGCGCATGAGAAACTCCCCGAGTTTGCCGTGGTTATGCCCATAGCGAAAATGAGCAAGCCAGCTAAGCGTAGTGAAAAGGACGAGCCGAAAAGCCCCATTGTGCTGATTGCTGGCAGCGGCTCCGGGCCATCCGAATGCGCTGCTGCTCCTCGACACTCCTTGCAAACACAGCCTGCGACATACGACGCCCCTAGATGCGGGCTAAGCCGAGCGTGGCCGCGAGCGCCGCAGCACCGGGGCCAGCGAGCTCGGTGTAGCCAGCTGTGCGCCCAGTGAGAAGGAGCAAGAGGGCCAGGATCGGTCCGCGGATCTCCGGGCCATCCCCAACCGCCCACTCCGTGTCGGTGGCAATCAGTCGGTAAGAACGGTAGGGAACCGGGCGGAACACCCGAGACAGGAGTCGTCCCTTCCTGCTGTCCTGGCTCGACCACACCTGTGTCGCAGCGGTGCACGCGGCCTCGGTTGGGACGTCCAGCCGCCGTCGGAGCGGGATGGCGATGTCCTGACCGTGGACGATGATGTCGATCAGCGTGTCCCGCGGGGTCACGCCGACGTTGTGGCGGCGTGAGCCGATCATGCCGCCGATCTCGCCGATGAGCTCCTCGGTTGGGCGA
>DATFFX010000166.1:0-2161 GCA_035249825.1 Gemmatimonadales bacterium
TCAAAGTATCGGGCATCCTCCTCGGGAATCCCCATACCCATGAGGGCGCCAAGGAGGCCGCCGGCGGCGGCACCGATTCCGGCTCCGGCCAGGGTTGAGGCTAGCGCCCCACCTGCGATGATGGGTCCGACCCCAGGAATGGCCAGGGCTCCTACACCCGCCAGGAGGCCGATTACGCCGCCCAGCACCCCCCCACTGATCGCACCTGTGGCTGCGCCCTCGGCTGCTTGCGTCCCGGTGCCTTCGATCAGCTCCTGCTGCTGGCCACGATCCCGCATGGCAACACCGATCTGACTATCCGAAAATCCGGCGTCCTTGAGCCGCCGAATCGCCTTTTCCGCATCAACCTGATTCTTGAACAAACCGACTACGGTCCCGCTGGTCTTAGTACCGGTTGTGGCAGCATCTGTTTTCTTGTGATCTTTCATGGAAACCTCCTGATCGCTCGCAATTTGTGAAGCCTGGATCTGCGGATTAGCGACAGATTCATTCGCCGCGTCGGCAGATCTCGAAGGTGGCTGTTGCCACTCAAGGGCGGCAGCGAACCGTGAACGTATCGACATAGACAGGATGATGGTGTGATGAGTCTCACTGATTGCCGAGCGATTTCTCGTGCTGATGGGCGAGCCTGGCCAACATCACTTCGATTTCCGCCGGTTGCTCGGACGGTTCTTCATTCCTGGGCAGTGGTCCGCACTCGCCACCCGGAGAGCAGGTCCGAAAGAGGGGCCGGAGTTGTTGAGAGGGATAAACCTTCGGGTGTCGGGCTGAAGGTTATATTTCGGGGACGCGAACGTGGCGAAACTGGCAGACGCGCAGGACTTAGGATCCTGTCCCGCAAGGGGTGCGGGTTCAACTCCCGCCGTTCGCATTTGCTTGCCTGGGCCGGTGATCAGGTCGCCTGCTAATTGACGACGAGCACGGTCGCGACCGGCTAGTTCTCTCCCGCCAAGCTCCCCGGGACTGGCGCATCCTGCTCGGCGACGTCCCCGGTGAGCAGCGGGAGGTAGAGCGTGAAGCTGGTCCCCAGATCTGGCTCGCTCGCCACCGTCACGTAGCCGCCGTACTCCTCCAGCAGACCGCCGAGCACCGGGAGGCCCAGGCCGATGCCCGACCCCACCGGCTTGGTGGTGAAAAAAGGCTCGAAGATGTGCGAAAGCGTCTCTGCGTCCATGCCCACGCCCGTGTCACGGAGCACGAGCTGACCATAGCGGCCGGGTGGGACGAAGCCTCCGGTCACCGCGTCCCGTACTCCCGGACCGAGCACCACCGCAGCGGTAGAGAGCGTCAGCGTGCCGCCGGTCGGCATGGCGTCGCGGGCGTTGAGGACCAGAATGGTCATCATCTGCTCCAGGTGGTTCACGTCCAGCCAAATGCGTTCCCTGCATGACCAGCTCGTGACGAACTGGCGGCCGCCGCCGAGCAGCGGCTGAATCCTCGCAGCCATGTCGCTCAGAGCGGCATCCAGCTCGATGGCTCGTGGGTTGGACGCCACCTGTCGGCTGTAAGTGAGGAGCTGCCTGGCGACTTCGGCCGCCCGGTCGGCGGCGCGCTGAATCAGCCCGATCTCGTCACGGGATTTCTCGGCGAGCACCGGGTCAACCAGGAGTAACTGGCTGAAGCCGAGGACCACAGTCATCGCGTTGTTGATCTCGTGGGCCACGCCACCGGCAACCATCCTCACGCCGGCGAGCTTCTGGGCCTGCACCCGCATCTCCTCCGCCTGAATGCGCTCGGTGATATCGGTGCATGTGCCCAGCACTCCGGACACCTCGCCCCCTGCTCCCCCCATCGGGAGGGCGCGCGACAGGTACCAGCGGTAGGTCCCGTCACGGCCCCGCAGCGGGTGGGTGTCCTCCCAGGGTATGCCGGTCTCCGCGATGGCTCGGAGGCCCTGCTCGACTCGGCCAATGTGGTCGGGATGGTGGAAGCGCCGCCAGTCGCCGGGCCTTTCCCCGGCGTCCCCCGTGTAGTCGAACCAGCGCTGGTTGAACCAGTAGGGATGACCCGCCGCGTCTGCCATCCAGGCAAGCTGTGGAATGGCGTTGGCCAGCGTGCGGAAGCGGTCGGCCTCGACCCGCAGCTCCGCGATCAGCGCGAGGCCGTTCTCGCCCGGGAGATAGTAGTCGAGCAGGATGCAGTCATAAGCACCACGGTCGGT
>DATFFX010000167.1:0-3215 GCA_035249825.1 Gemmatimonadales bacterium
AACGCGAGAGCCGTGTGCCAGTCATGGGCGTGCAGGATAATCGGCCCAGGCACCAGCCGCGGGAGCGCTGTGACTGCTGCAAGAGCGAAGAAGGCAAAACGGCGCGCGTTGTCGGGGTAGTCGACGGCGTTCTCGCCATAGATGCCGGGACGATTGAAGTAGTCCAGGTGCTCTACGAAGAACACCTGAGGCCCGGCTCTCGATCCGGCCGCTCGGAAAATCCGCGCCTCCTCCGAGTGGGAGCCCATATGAACCAGAAACGGCTGGCCGACCGGTTCCAGGTCTGGATCGGCATCACGGACGGTGCGATACAGAGGTAATATGGCGGTGACATCGAGTCCTGCAGCCCGCTGGAAGTTAGCCAGACCACTGACGGCTTCTGCCAAACCCCCGATTCGGGCATAAGGGAAGTATTCCGCCGCTACATGAACGATGGAGACGGGTTGCCCTCCACCTGTCCTGAGCGACGGGGTCGAGGTCACCGGCTCCTGGGCCGGCTGACGCAGGGTCGCCATCTATGCGCCTCAAGCCATGGGAGGGTCGTCGCCCGACGCCTCCCCGTGGATCGCTGGTGCGTAGTACTCCTGCACGTATTCCCGCAGCATCCGCCTCGCGGTGAACCGGCTGCCGGCGAGACGAAGGGCATGCCGCATCTTCTCTACCCAGCCGAGCGGGATCCCCTGGGCATTACGGGTGTAGTAGAGCGGAACGATCTGATCTTCCAGCAGCCGGTACAGATCCGCCGCGTCGGAAGCGTCGGCATCCTCATCTTCGGGCACCGGAGCGATCGCCCACCCACTCAGTCCATCGTAGCCCTCCTGCCACCATCCGTCGAGGGTGCTGAGTTGAGGTACCCCGTTGAGGCCTGCTTTCATCCCACTGGTGCCCGACGCCTCGAGCGGCACCCGCGGCAAGTTGAGCCAGAGATCGACTCCCTGCACCAGCAGATGTGCCAGGTGCATGTCATAGTCTTCCAGAAACGCTACCCGGCCCTCGAACGCCGGATCCCGGGTGAACTGATAGACTGTCTGGAGGACTTCCTTCCCCGGGTTGTCTGCGGGATGTGCCTTGCCGGCGAAGATGATCTGCACTGGCCGCCAGGGATCCACCAGCAGGCGCCTGAGCCGTGCGATATTGCGAAAGATCAGATTGGCCCGCTTATAGGTGGCGAAGCGGCGGCCGAAACCGATGGTGAACGCCATCGGATCGAGCAGAGTCCCGGCCCCCACGACCTGGGCAGCTTCCTTCAGTTGGCCGGCGAACCTGCGACGGGTGTCCTCGCGGATGAATTTCGCCAGGGCGCGCTTCTGGCGGAGGTGTGCCTCCCAGAATCTGGCGTGATCCAGCGTGAGCACCCGGTCCCAGAAGCCGGGTTCCTCGAGGCGCTCTCCCCAATTACCGCCGAGATGCTCGTCCAGCACGGCCATGATTGGCGTTGCCATCCAGGTTGCCAGGTGCACGCCATTGGTGACGTGCCCGATGGGGACCGCTTCCCAATGCCGGTTGGGCCAGAGCTCCCGCCAGATATTACGGGAGACCTGGCCATGCCGGCGGGAAACCCCGTTGACCCGCGCGGAGAGCCGCATGGCGGTAACCGTCATGTGAAACTGGCCCGGCAGGGAAGGATGAGTGCCGAGCCCGAGCAGAGTCTCCCGGTCTATACCCATCTCTTCCCACACCGGGCCGGCGCACGCCTCGACCTGGTCGTTGGTGAAGGCATCGTGGCCTGCTGGAACCGGAGTGTGGGTAGTAAAGACGCTCCGGGCCCGGACCTGATGGACCGCGTCCTGATAGGGCACCCCTCCAGCCGTCAGTTCTCGCAGCCGTTCGATCATCATGAAGGCGGCATGCCCTTCATTGGCGTGCCACACCCCAGGATCGATCCCCATCGCTCGTAGCACCCGGACCCCACCCACACCGAGAATCCATTCCTGTCTGAGGCGAAGCTCCGGCCCTCCCGCGTAGAGCTTGTTCATGAGGGCCCGGTCTTCCTCGTGGTTTGCTTCCAGATTCGTGTCCAGGAGATAGATCGGTACCCGGCCAACCATCATTCTCCACGCGCGGACGTGAACCGAGCGACCGAACGTCTCGACACTGGTGAGCCAGGGCTGATGACTGGATGCAGCAACCGGCATCAGAGGCGTTGCGCTGACGTCGTATTCGACGTCGCTGTCCTCCTGCCAACCCTCCAGTGTCAGCCGCTGATCGAAGTAACCTTTGCGATAGAACAGGCCCACGCCCACCATGGGTACGCCGAGATCGCTGGCAGACTTGCAGTGATCTCCCGCCAGGACACCCAGGCCACCTGAATAGATCGGAACCGAGTTGTGCAATCCGAACTCGGCACAGAAGTATGCGACCGGGCGCCCGTTGAGATCCGGATAATTACGCGCAAACCAGGTATCGCCGTGGTCGGCCTCGTGGGCCATGCGCTCCATCACATCGTCGTAGCGGCGGAGGAAATCGCTATCGCTTGCGCAGGCGGCGATCCGGGCGGGATCGACGCGGCAGAGCAGCTCCAGTGGGTTGTGGCGGGTGTCGTGCCAGAGCGGCTCGTCAACCGATTGAAAGAGGCTGCGCGCCTCGCGGCTCCAGCTCCACCAGAGGTTCATCGCGATGGCAGCGAGACCCTCGATGCGAGTCGGCAGGTATGGAATGCGAGTGGGTTGGATTAACATGCTGAAGCGTAAACGGTGAACGGTGAACGGTAAACGGGTCTGCGCAGGGTAATGTCCCGCTTACCGTTCACGGTTCACCGCGGTCAATGAACCAGCTTCTTGTACCGAATGCGGTGCGGCTGGTCCACGGACGCCCCCTTCCGCTTGTGATAGTCGGCCGCGTACTCCTGATAGTTTCCTTCATACCACACCACTTCGCTGTTCCCCTCGAAGGCCAGAATGTGGGTGGCGATACGGTCGAGGAACCAACGGTCGTGACTGATCACGACCGCGCAGCCGGCAAAGCCGAGCAGTGCCTCCTCCAACGCGCGAAGGGTGTCAACGTCGAGATCATTGGTCGGCTCGTCCAGGAGCAGGAGGTTGCCCCCACTCTTGAGGAGCCGGGCGAGATGCAGCCGGTTCCGTTCTCCCCCCGACAGCGTACCCACCTTCTTCTGCTGGTCGGCTCCCCGGAAGTTGAACCCCGCAGCGTAGGCCCTCGCATTGACCAAACGGCGGCCGAACTGGAGCTGGTCCTGGCCTCCCGAGATCTCCTGA
>DATFFX010000168.1:0-3149 GCA_035249825.1 Gemmatimonadales bacterium
AATGAAGCCGAAGATCGAAGCTGCCGCCGGCTTCGTGAGACGAGGCGGCACCCGGGGCATCATCGCCAAGCTCTCGGAAGGCCCGGCTGCGCTCCGCGGCGAAACAGGCACTACCATCACGAGGTCGCTGTGAATCTGCACGAGTACCAGGCTCGCGCATTGCTGAAGTCAGTCGGCATACCCATGCTGGACGGAGACGTCGCCTCCACTCCTTCGGAGGCGGAGTCGATCGCGCGGCGGATCGGTGGCAAGGTAGTGATCAAGGCGCAGGTTCACGCCGGCGGCCGGGGTAAGGCGGGGGGTGTAAAGCTCGCGCGCAACCCGGGCGAGGCGGCGGACCACGCTTCCCACATCCTCGGCATGACCATCAAGGGCCTGGTGGTACACCGGGTGCTGGTAGTGCCGGCAGCTGACATCGCGAGTGAAAGCTATGTGGGCATCATCATGGATCGGGCCACCCAGCGCCCGGTCTTCATGGTCAGCTCGGCCGGCGGCATCGACATCGAAGAAGTGGCGGCAAGAACACCTGAGAAGATCGTCCGGCTGCCGGTCGATCCGGTCTACGGCCTGCTGCCCCATCAGGCGCTTACGCTCGGGTTCGCCTTGTATGAGGAGTTCACCCAGGTGCGGGCAGCCGCCCGTATCATGGAGCAGTTGTACCGCGTCTTCGCCGAGAACGGCGCTTCACTCGCCGAGATCAACCCGCTCGTCACCACTCCTGACCGGCGCGTTCTTGCTCTGGACGCCAAGATCGCCATCGACGACAACGAGCTCGACCGGCGCCCCGATCTCGCGCTGCTTCGCGATGAGACCGCAGAGGAGCCGAGCGAGGTCACCGCGCGGCGGGCAAACCTCTCGTTCATCAAGCTCGAAGGCAATGTGGGATGCGTGGTGAACGGCGCGGGGCTGGCCATGGCCACCATGGATCTGGTGAAGTACTACGGTGGTGATCCCGCGAACTTCCTGGATATCGGAGGCAGCTCGAATCCGGAGAAGGTGATCAGCGCGCTCAAGATCATCACCAGCGATCCCAACGTGAAGGCGATCCTCTTCAACATCTTCGGCGGAATTACCAGGACCGATGACGTGGCCAATGGCATCGTGGCCGCTACGTCACAGTTCAAGGTCAAGGTCCCGATCGTCATCCGGCTCACCGGCACCAACGAGGCGGCGGCGATCAAGATCCTGGAGGGAGTCGGGATGCGCGCCTTGAGCGACATGGATCAGGCGGTGGAGCAGGTCGTCCGCCTGGCCCGCGAGGCGGCATGAGCATTTTCATCGGGCAGAACACGCGTCTGGTGGTGCAGGGAATCACCGGCCGCGAGGGGTCGTTCCATACCCGCCAGATGATCGAGTACGGCACCAACGTCGTGGCCGGAGTGACGCCCGGCAAGGGAGGACAGGAATTCGAGGGCAAGGTTCCCATCTTCAACGTCGTTGCGGAGGCGGTTGCCCGGACTGGTGCGAATACCAGCGTCATCTATGTCCCGCCGGCCGTGGCTGCCGGTGCGATCATGGAGGCTGCCGAGGCCGGAATCGAGCTTATCGTCTGCATTACCGAGGGCGTTCCGGTCATGGATATGTCCCGCACCATGCCGTTCGTCCGCGCCCAGGGCGCTCGGCTCATCGGCCCCAATTGCCCCGGCCTGATCACACCCGGAGCCAGCAAGGTCGGCATCATTCCGGGTAACATCTGCGCCCCCGGCCGGGTGGGCCTGGTCTCCCGCAGCGGTACCCTCACGTACGAGGTGGTCAATCACCTCACCCAAAACGGTATCGGCCAGAGTACCTGCGTGGGCATCGGCGGGGATCCCATCATCGGCACCGATTTCATCGATTGCCTGCGTGCCTTCCAGGAAGACCGCGATACCGACGCCATTGTCATGATCGGCGAGATCGGCGGCACCGATGAGCAAAACGCGGCCGCCTTCGTGAATGAGACGGTCACCAAGCCGGTGATCGGGTTCATTGCGGGTCAGACGGCGCCGAAGGGGCGGCGAATGGGGCATGCAGGAGCCATCATTTCGGGATCATCCGGTACCGCAGAGGAGAAGCTTGCAGCGTTCCAGGACGCTGGAATCGCCATCATGCGCCGCCCGGTAGACGTCGTGGCGCTCGTCAAATCGAAACTCTGAGCTCGAGGAAAGCAGGAGACATCGTGGCAGCGACACTGACACTCGGCATCGTGAAGCCGGACGCGGTAGCAACCGGGAAGACCGGCGCTATCGTCGCCCACCTCCAGAAGGCGGGCTTCACCCTCCGAGCCGCCAGTATGGTGCGGCTCACCCGGTCGCAGGCGGCGGCCTTCTATGCCGTTCACGAAGGACGCCCATTCTACCCGGAGTTGGTCGAGTTCATGACCAGCGGGCCCTGCCTCCCCATGGCGCTGGAACGGGAAGACGCCGTGGCGCAGATGCGGAATGTCATCGGTGCCACCGATCCCGCGGAGGCGGCACCCGGCACGATCCGCCGGCTGTTTGCCGAGTCGAAGGGCCGCAATGCGATCCACGCTTCCGATAGCCCGGAGAACGCGGCACGCGAGGTCGCGTTCTTCTTTACTGAAGCGGAGCTGGCCCAGCTGTGGGGGAAGAGCGGTGAGAAGTGAGAGGTGAGAAGTGAGAAGTGAGAGGTAAGAGGTGAGAGGTGAGAGGTGATGGTTAGGTTCGGTGAGAGGCCACGGGCGGGATGTCAGCTGGCCCCTCTTACTTCTCACCTCTCTTTCTTACCTCTCACTTCTCACTTCTCACCTCTCACTCCCAGCTCTCACTTCTTACCTCTCCCCTCTCACCCGCTGGTTGTCTTATCTCGTTGTCGTTGCTAATTTAAGCGGCTATGCTCAGAGTGGACATTCGGGACCTGCAGCGGGGTCCCGTCAAGACTGTTGGAGAGCTCCGACCCGATGATCCGGCTTTCGATGGGTTGGAGCTGAATCTGGTCGGTCCGGTATCAGTCATGGGACAACTCCAGTCCACCGGACCGGGCGAGTACCTGTGGCGAGGAACGTTTCGCGGTGCCATGCAGGCGGAGTGTCGCCGCTGCCTGGGCGAGGTCCGGACCGATCTGGACATCAACGTAGATGCCGCCATCTTCAGCACGGATCCTGAGGCGGCGGACGATCCCGACTCCTATCCGCTATTGGAGCGCGCCTC
>DATFFX010000169.1:0-3467 GCA_035249825.1 Gemmatimonadales bacterium
TTGCGCGCCAGCTGGAAATCCTTGTCGGTGATGCCACCAGCCGCGTGATTCTGCAGCTTCACGGTGATGCGGCCCCACGTGACGCTCAGGTCCGGATGGTGATAGGCAGCTTCAGCGAGATAGCCAACGGCGTTCACCAGCATCAGGGTCGTGGGCCAGCCATCCGTCTTGTAGACTCTTCTGATCCAGCCATCCTCATAGTACCAGCCTGGCAGCTCCTTCAGCCGCTCGGCGATCTCGGTGTCGTTGTAGGTGCGTTCTTTCGTTGCGGGCATTGTGGTCTCCTTGTTGGGCTGCAGCTATAAGCTATGAGCTATGAGCTGTTAGCTATTTAGCTGCTAGCTAAGAACTGTCGATTCTCGATCGGCGTTATGACCTGCTAATAGGTGGTAGCTAATAGCTAATAGCTCATAGCTAACAGCTCATAGCTCATAGCTTCTCCTACATCACCACCCCTCCATTCACTGCAATCGTCTGCCCGGTAATGAAGGCGGCATCGTCGGACGCCAGGAAAACCGCCGCCGATGCCACGTCGTCCGGTGTTCCCCAACGTCCGAGGGGCGTAAGGTCGATCACGTGCTGTCTGAACTTCGGATCGGCACCTTCACCGAACGCGGTCTCGATGAATCCGGGCGCCAGGATGTTGACTCGAATCTCGGGGGCGACTTCACGGGCGAGAGACTTACTGAAACTGGCGATCCCTCCCTTTGCCGCGGAGTAGAGCCCGGGGTTTTCCCCCTTCATGCCGAAGGAAACGTGATCCCAGGCCATGTTGATGATGACGCCGCCGCCCTGAGCCCGCATCAAATCCACTGCTGCCCAGGAGGCGATGATGGTGCCACGCAGGTCAATCGATAGAACCAGATCGAGCTTCCTGGCGCGCGGCATCTCACCTGCTTCACCGGTGAGAATGTCGGCCCCGGCGTTGTTGATCCAGACATCCACGATCCCGAATGTATCTCTGACGTGGCTCACGAGCGAACCAACCTCTTCCGGTCTGCTGATGTCGGTGCGAACCACCTCGGCCCGGCGGCCCAGTGATCGAATCTCTTGAGCAGTAGCCTCTGCTCCGCTCTCGTTCTTGCGGTAGGTGATGGCCAGATCGGCACCAGCCCGGGCACACCGCACCGCGATGGCGCGGCCGATTCCGCTCGACGCACCGGTGACCAGCACGATTTTCTGCTCCAGCACCGCCGCCTCCCCTCCAAACCCGGTTCGATATAACTTCTTAAATCCTAACATATCAGAGCCTTAGCATCTTACAAGGGAGCAGCCGATGCGATTACTCGTGAGTGTCAGATCGGCGGATGAGGTCGAGGCTGCACTCACTGGGGGTGCTGATATCATAGACGCCAAGGAACCGGCCCGAGGGGCGCTGGGGGCTGTGTCTGCAACGACGCTCTCCGAAATCTCCCGGCGGGTGCCGGCGAATCGTCTGATGAGCGTGGCGCTGGGAGACCTGGCCACAGATTCAGAGTTAGCGGCAGCCTTCGCGGTTACCGAAATCCTCTCACGGCCGGCGCCTACTTTTCTCAAGCTGGGTTTTGCAGGGATCCAGTCGCGTGAGGTTGTCTCCTCCCTCCTGAGCACGGCGGTCCGGCTCGCATCGTTGCGGCGTCCGCAGCTTCAAGTCATTGCGGTCGCCTACGCCGACACCAGCCAGGCGAGATCACTGGGCCCCCATCTTATCTCCAGCGCGGCACATGCCGCCGGTGCCGCCGGCGTGCTGATCGACACCTATATCAAGGATGGCAGGAACCTGTTCCAGTGGTGGAGCCCCGAGGTACTGGCTACCTGGATCCTGGATGCTCGGAGGGTGGGTCTTATGACCGGCGTGGCCGGGTCATTATCGGCGCAAGATGTCGGTGGGCTCGCACCGATGCTTCCGGACGTACTCGGGTTCCGAGGTGCTGCGTGCGATACCGGCCGATCCGGCCGAGTGTCGGCTCGACGTGTGGCCTTCCTCCGAAGCCAGGTGAATCTGTCTGTCAGGGGAGCTCTGGCTGGTTCTGCCTAGGGTGCCACGGGACACGCGAAACGCCCGTTTTCGAGTCGTACACTGACCCATCCGGCGGCACTTAACCCCTTAAAACCCAAGGACTAGCATGTGTCACCCGAGGGCACAACCCTTGCTCGGTGCAGGGGGGCTGCGGCGGGGCACGACGGTTCGCCTTCTACCAGAGCAGAAATGACTTTTCCGTCGACGCCACTAAAGAGCAGGTTCGGTCGCCGGCTGCTGACACTGTTCGTGGGCTGCGCCTTCGTACCAATGGCGGTTCTCGCGGTCCTCTCCTACCGCCATGTGAAGCTGGAGCTCTATCGCCAAAGCGAGAACCGGCTTCAGCAAGCCAATCTGGCATTGGGCCAGGCTATCTTCGACCGGCTTCTGCTGCTCGATGCAACTCTGAAGAGCATTCCACCTCAGGCCATCCTTCAGCTCCTCGTTTCCAAGCAAAAGCCGCGCGCACCAAAGCCCAGGCCGGTCCTGGTACCGAAGCCCGGAAACCAGACCCAGATGGGGGACATCAATGGACGAGTCGCCATGGGCGGTATCGTTCTCGATCGCCTGCCCAAACCGGTGCCGCTGCGCCCGGCGCCCACGCGTGCCGACCTGATCGCGGCAAGCCAGGCACTGATCGCCGGGTTGGACCTCTTGGCTCGGCAGCGGTTCGTAGCGCTGGAATTCGTAGGGGATGATGGAAAGCGAATCCAGATTTTTGGCCGTCTGACTCGCCGCCCGAAACTCACCGATCGTGACAGCTCGGACCTCCGCCTGGGGCTGCCGCTCATTGCCGCCGAGCATCCAGCGGGCGAACCGTCGCGCATTTATCTGCTGCGGCGGATCGTGCGACGTAATGAGGTCCGCGGCACCTTCGTCGGTGAGGTGAGCCCGGAGTACCTCTGGGGTTCGCTGGAGCAGAGCATGCCGTCGCCGAGAACTCGAGTCGCCGTGCTCGATGATTCGTCGCACGTGATCTTCAGCTCCGCGAAAATGTTACCCGTGTCCCCGAAAGTGGGCGTGACGGACTCCGGGGCCATGCGGACCCCGCAGTTGCCGGACTTCTCCGGCGGATCGTATCTGTCGGCCTCATCGGAAATCAGAATGGCCGAGGCGTTCTCCGCGCAACCATGGAGAGTGGTGCTCACCGAATCCAGGGATGAAGTGCTCGAGCCCATGGCGGAGTTCACCAATACCTTTCTCCTCGTCGTCGGTCTCTCGAGCCTCATCGTCCTGCTGCTCAGTGTCAGCCAGATTCGCCGGAGCGTCCTGCCGCTGGAGGAGCTGCAGAAGGGGACCCGCCGGATCGCGCAACGAGACTTTACCAGCAGAGTCACCGTCACCAGCCGTGACGAATTCGAGCAACTTGCCGCCTCGTTCAATACCATGGCCACCCAGCTGGGCCGGCAGTTCAACGCCCTGGCCACGGCAGCGGAGATCGACCGGGCCGTGCTCTCGGCAACGGACG
>DATFFX010000170.1:0-2007 GCA_035249825.1 Gemmatimonadales bacterium
TTGAACGAGACGGAGCCCCTGCTGGCTGTCGCGAGGGGCCTGCACCAAACGGCTCTTGAAGTACTCCAGCGCTTCAGCCCTGATCCAGGGATAGTGTTCCGGGAAGGCCGCGATCCGCTTGCGCATCAAGTCGGGTGCGAACAGCTCTGTCAGCGACGAGGCCACGGCCTCGATCCACGGCCTCGTCTTGCAGAAGGTGACGTACGCCTCTGCTGCGAACCTGACGCCGGGCAGGACATGGCGCTCATCCTCCATCGCCTCTCGAGGAACGCCCAGAGCCTCCCCCAGCCGGATCCACATCTCGATCCCACCACTTCCGGGCTCCGCGCCATCGTGATCGATGATGCGCTGCAACCACTCCCGCCGAATCTCGGGGGAGGGGCAGTTCGAGATGATGGCGGCATCCTTTCGGGGGATCGCTCGCTGATAGGCCAGCCGGTTCGCTACCCAACCCTGCAGCTGCCTCGGCGTAAGCCGACCCTCATGCATCAGATGGTGAAAGGGGTGTCCGGCATAGTACGAAGTGCTGAATGAGCGGAGCCCGGCAGCCAGAGCCTCGCTGCCCAATGGGCGCGACAGCTCGGGAATATGGGGCTGAGGCGGTGCGGCCAGCGCTGAAGCGTAGAGTGCTGTGGTCATGGGCCTAGAGAGAGAAGGTCATACCGTCGGTTCCCACGGTCAGGCCCGAGCGCTCGACCAACGCGCGCTCGGGAGAATCTTCCACGAGAATCGGATTGGTGTTGTTGATGTGGACATACACCTTTTCCGGGTGTGGCAGGCCAGCCAACTGAGACAGACTGCCGCCCGCTCCGGAGATCGGCTGATGATCCATCTCCCGCGCGCTTCGGTCACCAATGCCGAGAGAGATCAGCTCGTCATCGGTCCAGAACGTGCCATCGAAGAGGATGAGATCGGTCTCACCCAGGCGCTCCAGCATTCGCGCATCGAGCGCTCCACACCCCGGCACGTAGGCGCAGGAGCCGCCGCTATTATCATCTCTAAGAATGAGACCGACCGTGTGTCCTTCGCCGATCTGCCGTGCAAAGCGGGGCGGGCCTGCCGGCACCTCAAAGGGCGTCATCGTCATCCCGCTAGGGTCACCATTCCGGTATCGCAGCTCCTCGGGTTGCGCCAGCTGCATCTCCGTGACCTCGACGCGAGCGAAAGCCCTGGCGAGCGGGAGAATTCGTGAGTCCTCTTCCAAAATCAGTCTCATGGCGCCGGTGGCAAATAACTGGAGATGGCGAGCCTCGCGGAGAAGCACGATGCCGAGGGTGTGGTCCAGCTCTGCGTCGGTCGTCACGATGCCCTCGACTGCTACGTGGCGTACGCCGGCCGGGACCCGACCCGGAAGACAGTCAACTTGTTCTCGGACATCGGGGGACGCGTTCAGAAGAAACCAGCGTTCTCCGTCTACGCTAACGGCCGTTGAGGACTGGCGCCGAGGCGCTGCTCTGTGGGGAGAGATCCGGGCGGCTCGGCAGGTGGGACACCAGCAGTTCCACTGGGGGAAGCCTCCGCCGGCTGCGGTGCCAAGTAAGACGACGTGCATGTGAACAGCCGAAGGGCCCGCTTTCACGGGCCCTTCAACTCAGCTCCGGTTAGAGCGTTGCGACGTATGCGGTGACTTCCATCGTGACGGCAACAATTTCAGCTTCGGGTTTGGTCCAGGACATGGTGGTACGCTCCGCAGTTGATGGTAGATGCATCGTCATTCAAATGGGTGCTTTGACCCAGTCGGACCATGACCTGACCCGACCACGCCTTCCGTAAAGCAGGCGCCATGCCACCGGTGACCCGAGGTCCAGGCCGCGCGCGTTAACGTATTTTGGCGCAATTAGTTACTCCGCGTACAGCGATGGATAGTGAGCTCACGGTTACGATCTTTGATGGGGGATTTAACCCAACTGCGCGATCTCGCCCAACCTTGGGATCGCCGTGTTTCAATCGCCGTCGCAGCCACGACGCTCGTCCTCAGTGCTGCAGACCGAACTTCTTGAGCCGATA
>DATFFX010000171.1:0-4020 GCA_035249825.1 Gemmatimonadales bacterium
CGTGTTCGCCGAGCAGATCAACCTGGCTGATCTCGAGCCGGGACTCACCCGGGAACGCCACCGCTCCTCACTGGTGCGAGCCCAGGATGCGCTGTCCCAGGCCATTCCCCTATTGGGTCGCCACGGTGACGCGGTTTTGGCGGCCCACCAGGTTCGAGAAGCCACTGCCGCGCTGGATGAGCTGCTTGGTGCGGTGGATATTGAAGAGGTGCTGGACCGGGTCTTCGGGAGCTTCTGCGTGGGGAAGTAAAACAGAACAAGCGTAAGCGGGACTAGGACAAGGGTAAGCGGGTACCGAAAGGCGTGAGCCGGAAAAGGCGAAGCGAGAAGGCCAGTCGGGCTTGTCCTAGTCCCGCTCACGCCTATGCAGACTGGATTCCTCGTGCGGCATCCTCTGCCGTCTGGAACTCGGCCGCCCCGGCACGCACTGCCTCTGAGAGTCCCCGCTCCGCTACCAGCGCCTCCGTCATGCGATAGCCCAGGTAGTATCCCGCCCGCTCAGGAATCACTCGGCCACCCACCAGTCGAGCCGACGGGCTCATGCCGCCGGAGAGGTAACGCAATCTCAGGCCGAGGCCGCTCTGGTCCAGGTCCGGTTCAACGGCACGTCGTAAGAAGGCCTCCATCTCGCGGAGCCGGTTGTACTGCCGGCGAGGGTAGCCGAAATAATCGGCGGCATCGAAGCCGGGTGCCACCGCCTGGGCAGCGTGGACCGCGAGCCCCTCGTTGACCAAGAGTTCCCGGAGCGTCGTGCGGCTGCCGGTGGCCCAATAGTCATAGTAGCCGCCCGCCTCAGCCACCAGCCGGCGCATCTCACTCGAGCTGCTGGGGGATGTGTAGCGAACAGTATGGGCCAGCTCATGCGCCACCCAGAGGGGGATCAGGTCGGGCGGAAGCCCCATGCCGTAGGTCTCCGGATTCACCCGCCCGGTAAAGTGCTCCAGGCAAATGAACGCCACACCACGTCCACCAATCACCAGCTCCCCAGCGTTGGCGCCGCCGAGTCCTACCATCAGGTATGTGTCAGTCGGGCCGTCCACCCCAAGCAGCGCTTCGGCACGGGCGATCGCCTCCTCGGCCAGCCGCTCCACGTCCGTGGTAGCTACCAGCCCGTACAGATCGCTGCGGTCCGCTTTGAGCGAGGCCATGGCGATCTCGTCAGCATGGGGGGTTTCAGGATCGAGAACGTAGTTACGCCAGTAGGCGTCGAGGATGAGACGGTGGGCTTCGCGATAGTGCCGATACGCCGCTTCCCGGTCGGCGGCCGCCAGGACCGCGAAGAAATCAGGAAGGAGATTGATCAGCACGCGAGAGGATACGAAGTAGCGCGCTCGGATGCAATAGGGGCGCGAGGGCGGGAGAGGTGAGAAGTCAGAGGTGTGAGGGAGGACAGCTCTGCCGTCCCCCTTCTCCCTTCTTACCTTTCACCTCTTAGTGGTCCTGCTTCTTCTTTTTCGCCACCTCGTCGAGGAACCGCCGCTCGGCCGGGGTCAGGCTCGAAATCCCGCGTTCGCTGATCTTATCGAGAACCCGGTCAACTTCTGCAGTGACAGGATCGGACTCGACCCGGCGGCGAGGGCGCATCGGTGTCACGGGAGTCCGGTGCTCCGGCTCCGAGGAGCCCGACTGCACCATGACTACACGCTCCACCGAGCGGCTCGGCTCTGGCGGCCCTCGGCGCGCGAGCCACCACTGGGCCCGGAAGAAGATGAAGCCGAATAGCGCGCCGCCGATATGGGCCAGATGCGCTATACCATCGTTGGGCCAGAGGCGGGATGCGATGATGTCGAGTACGACCAGACCAATGACCAGCGTACGTGCCTTGATCGGGAACGGCAGCGGAAAAACCAGCAGCTCCGCATCGGGCCAGAAGTAGGCAAACGCCACCGCCACACCCAGTACGGCCCCTGAAGCTCCCACGAAAGCGCCGACCGGCGTGAGGCCGGCAATCAGCAGGGAGAACACCGCCGCGCCGACGCCACAGAAGAGGTAGTAGAGAATGAAGTTCCGGCTGGCCATCCGGTTCTCGACCGCCGTACCAAATACGTAGAGCATCAGCATGTTTGCCACGAGATGAAGCAGGCCCGCATGCACGAACATGTAGGTGACGAAGGTCCACGGATGGGTGAAGGCGGTCGATGGTGCGAACTGCAGCGCCTGGACGATCTCGGGAGAGGTAAACAGAGTCATCCGCAGCAGCAGCACCACCGCGTTCGCGATGATGAGCCGCCCGACCCATGGTGTGATGCGATACGAGGGAGAGGATTTCATCTTACAAACACCTTTGACTCGGAAGCCCGCCGCTTACGTCGGATCCTCTGCGCGGACACGCTTGGCGGCTCGACAGATCCGTTCACACAAGTCCGGAAATTCAATGCCTACTGCTTTGGCGGACTGTGGCAAGAGGCTCGTGGCCGTCATGCCCGGAAGCGTGTTCACCTCTAAACAGAAGAGTTCACCGGCCGGTGTCAAGCGAAAATCCACGCGCGAGTAGCCGCCGAGCTTCAAAGCCTCATGGGCCAGCAAACCGAGGCGCCCACACTCCGCTGAAAGGGCCTCCGGGAGGTCGGCAGGAAAGATCTCCTGCGACATCCCGGGCGTATACTTGCATTCATAGTCGAAAATCTCATGCCGGGGAATTATCTCCCCTACCGCCAGGGCGCGCCCATCCAGCACACCGACCGTCAACTCACGCCCGGGCACGAAGCGCTCGATCATCACTTCGTCGTCGAACTGGCGGGCCACGCTCACGGCGCTCTCGTAGTCCTTTCCGCTCTTTACGATCGACAGTCCGACGGTGGACCCCTGCTTCGAGGGTTTGACCACCACCGGCCATCCAAAATCGCGATCCACTTGAGCCCGCGATGCGGGCGCCATCACCCAATCCGCGGTTTGGACGCCTGCGGCCCGAAAGAGGCGCTTGGAAACGTCCTTATCCATGGCCATTGCACTGCCCAACCGGCCGCTACCGGTGTAGGGAACTCCCACCATCTCGAGCAGCGTCTGCAGAGTGCCGTCTTCACCTCGCCCGCCATGCAGTGCAAGGAACAGCACATCCGCGTCTCGCACTGCGGCGAGGTTCGCGAGCCCGGAAAGGAGCAGGCCGCGTTCCAGGGCGTGGAGCCGATCGACTGACGGGGGTTCGGTCCCGACTACACCTGAGAGCAGCGCGTTTTCGTCCGACTGCGGGATGTACCCCCGTGCCGTGTCCACTACTGCGACGTCGTGCCCCCGCGAGCGGAGCGCACCGATGACCTGGACTGCCGAAGCGAGCGCCACATCCCGCTCGGTCGAGGTCCCGCCGGTCAGGACGGTTACGCGCATTCAGCGTTCCCGAGTAGGGATGCGAACATCGCTGCATTGTCACCCTGAGCGAAGCGAAGGGGCCGAACCCCAGGTTCTGTCCCCTCGCTGCGCTCGGGGTGACAGGCCATTCAGCGGGTCCCGATCAGTTGCTGCAGCACATCGTACCGGCTCACGATCCCGATCAGGTTCCCATCCTTTCGCACCAGTGCCGCCGGACTCTCCCGGGTCAGCATGGCCCCCAGGCGGTCGGTGGGGAAGCCCGCGTCCACCTCTGGAAAGGATGATTCCATGACTTCGCGGACGGGTCGGTCCAGCAGCGACGGCTGAGCCAATGCTCTGGTCATGAGTGTGGCCTCCACCAGTCCGCCCACTGACTGGCCTTCCTCCACCACAGGAATCTGGCTGACACCCCAGGTGCTCATCAGGTTGAGTGCCTGGCGGACGGCCGCGGCCGGGGCAACACTGACGAGGGGCGGCGCCCCGGCGGGTCGGCGGTCAAGGAGCTGCTCGACCGTGGTGCGGGGCGCCTCCAGCATCTGATTCTCCTGCATCCACTCATCATTGAACAGCTTCGACAGGTACCGCTCTCCAGTATCTGCGAGGATCGTGACCACGACCCCGTCAGGACTGTCCAGCTCCCGGGCAATATCGAGTGCGATCGCCACGTTTAATCCGGTAGAGCCACCGGCGAGAATTCCTTCTTCCCGGGCGAGC
>DATFFX010000172.1:0-3623 GCA_035249825.1 Gemmatimonadales bacterium
TATTCGCTCGAGGGTGGCCCCGGTGAAGCGCTGCCGATCGAAGAGCGGTTCGTCCCGTTTCTCGACTGGGATCAGGGCGGCGCCATCTGGTACTCGACGGCCACCGGACTCCGCCGGCTCGTGCCCGGCTCCGACTCGAGCACCGTGCCGTTCGGGGCTTCGAGTGCCGGGCTGCAGATGCAGCAGATCCTGCCCGATGGCCGCCACGCGCTCATGGTGCGCCGGGCCGCCGGCACGGCCAGCGGTCCGGTGGTGGTTTTCGATCTGCGCACGGGGGAGGAGACTCCGCTGCTCACCACGCCGGTGGTCGAGACGCGCTACACTGCGGGCCATCTGGTCTACGCACTGCCCGACGGAACGCTCCAGGCATCTCCCTTCGACGCCGACAAGCGCCGGCTGGCAGCGGGGCCTGCCGCCACGATCGCGACCGACCTCCAGGTCAGCGGCAACGGGATCGCGCAGCTCGCCGTGGCTCGGAATGGCACCCTCGCCTATATCCCCGAAGAGGCGCGCTCGCTCGTGTTCGTGGACCGCGCGGGCGTCACCCGTCCGGCCCTCGATGCCCTGCACCTCTACCACGCGCCTGTCTTCTCGCCCGATGGACGCCGGCTCGCGGTGGACTATGCCGGCCCGAATGGACGAGACGTCTGGGTGCTCACGCTCGAGCAGGGCACGCTCTCGCGCGCTACCTTCGAGCGCGACGGGCACGACCCGGCCTGGACACCGGACGGGCGGCTTCTCACCTACTCGTCCGCGCGGAGCGGCACCCTGGGCATCTACCGCACACGTCCGGGCAGCGCCGAGCCCGCCGAGTCGCTGCTCGCGTCCCCGGCACTACTCTACACCGGCCGGTGGCTGGGGGACGGAAGCGCGCTGGTGACGGTCGCCGTGGACCTCCGCCCGGGCTCGGGCAACGACATCGCGATCGTGCGCAACGGTGGCCGCGGTCCCATCGAGCCGCTCGCCGCCAGCCGGTTCACGGAGGGGCACCCCGCGCTCTCGCCAGACGAGCGGTGGCTCGCCTTCGTCTCGGGCCAGTCAGGCCGGCCAGAAGTCTACGTGCGGCCGCTCGAAGCCGAGGGGGAGCAGGTGCAGGTGTCGCTCGCCGGCGGGAGCGAGCCGCTCTGGGGACCGGACGGTCGCGAGCTCTTCTACCGGAGCCCAGGTGAGAGGGAGCCTCAGCTCATGGCAGCGACGGTGCGCACGGGGCCGCAGTTCGCCGTGACCTCGCGGCGGCCGCTGTTCCCGCTCCCCGATATCGACGGGTCGAACCCGCATACCGGCTACGACGTCTCACCCGATGGCCGCACGTTTGTGATGGTCCGACGCAGCCCCGCAACCCGCATCATGGTGATCCAGAACCTGACTGGACTTGTCCGACGGTTGCGCGGCGCCACCGGGGAAAGCCGGTGATTCTTACACGCACTCGCCCCGACTTGCCGGTTAATCTGCTCCGGCGTTCCCCAGCATCGGGGCCCTTTTCGGGCCCGATACAAAAAAGGCCACCAAATGTAGGTGGCCTCTTAGCTGGAACGACCTGAAATGCAGGCAGTTTTTTCAATGGGCCCTCTGGGATTCGAACCCAGGACCTACGGATTATGAGTCCGCTGCTCTAACCGTCTGAGCTAAGGGCCCAACACAGAGAAAAGTTCATCGTGCATCGCCGCATAGACAAGGGCATCCGGGAACGCCTCTCAATGCTTCATCCACCCTGCGGAAATGGCGACTGCTCGAGCCAGTCTACCGATTTCTGATCCAGGTGCCGCTACTCGTTCAAGTGCCCCGTTGGCAGGGGTGTGGTAGGAGGAAAGGTCCGGGGGGGAGCGCACCTAAGCGAGGGTGGGCCTAAGGCCTACGGTTCCGTCATTCTGCTCGCGGTTCTAGACGTACTCCGCTCGCGCCCGACTGCCTGGTTCTGAGGTATGCACCTGGTTAAGCAGCTCAGCGGTGTACGTCACACCTGGAAAATGTCGGTGGAGAGTTGATGCGAAGGATGGTGCTGGCAGCTTCCGAGAGCTGATCGGCGAGGGCACCAAAACCTTGCCTTCGTAGATGCACCTCTCCACATTGCTCCTGCACAATCCCCCGCCCTTCCCTGAAAAGAAGCCAAGTCTGACCGCACCACCCGTGCCGCTCTTGCTGGTTCTGATGAAAGCAGCCGGAACAAGGAGCTCCTATCAATGATCCTGCCCCGTAAGAGAGGTAGACCTGCGCCCGCGTGGCGAGTGCCATCGCTCTCTCTTTTCCTCATGTTCTGCCTGGGATGTGACAGTACGGATGGCGTCAGCGACCCCCGGGACGAGGCACCAAATGCAGTGAGCTCAGCCGGCAGCTCACCGGGCATTCCGTTTGGCGCATTTGCTCAGCCGCTGGTCCTGTACGGCCCGACATACACAGGCGGACTTCTGAACCCGGAGAAACCCGAGTTCCTGCTATCCCGGCTAGACGCCATACGTGACGCAGGGGGGCGCGTCGTGCTCACCTTCCCGGGAAGCTCCGGTAATTACACGAACCCGGACGGGACATTCAACTTTGATCTGTGGAAGATGCGGCTCGACCGGTTCAGCGGCGTTGACTTCGATGCTTATATCACCGACGGCACCATCGTTGGAATCTATCTGATCGACGAGCCGAACTGCCCCTCGTGTTGGGGCGGGCAAGGTATTACCCAGGAGGCAGTGGAGGAGATGGCGCAGTACAGCAAATCCCTCTGGCCGACGATGACGACCATTGCTCGAGTTGACCCGACCTGGCTGAACGGATTCTCCGGCGAGTATGTCCATCTCGACGCAGGTTGGGCCCAATACGTGGTTCGGAAGGGTGACGTGAATACGTATCTTGCGGGAAATGTGGCGGCTGCTCAGTCGAAGGGGCTCGGCTTGGTGGTCGGGCTTAACCTCCTGGGAGGTGGTCTCAACCAAACGAGTCTGACGGCCAGCCAGGTCAAGAATTTCGGATCGGTGCTGCTCGGCAGCCCATATCCCTGTGCCTTCATATCCTGGAAGTACGACTCGGCCTACTTCTCCAGGTCCGACATCAAGTCCGCGCTGGGCTTCCTGAGCAAGAAGGCGAAACGCCACCCAGCCGGGTCCTGCTCACAGTGACTGTACTGCGACCACGATAAAGGGGCCGGAATACCGCTGTCGATCAGGTAGACTCGGCATCGGGCCAACGCTACTGCCTGCAGGAAGTCTTGACGTGATTTCTCGCCTTGGTCGACATCTCGGCCATGGCTGTCTTGATATCCGAACGTCCGTAGTAGGTAGAGTTATACGACCAAAGTATGAACGCACAGGCGTAACTCTGGCTCAGCAGTTTCGTCCCATAGTTTCTGATGTCGTTTGCGTTCATGGCGTAGGAACTGCCCCAGTACCCCTTGAGCCCCGTAGACGAGGTCCCGCCGGCGAGCACGTTGAGCCCGATCATCAATCCCAGTCCCTTCCGCTTGGCATGCTCGATCTCGTTAGTGATCCAGCTCGTCACCTCACCCTTGTTGGCGGTGTACTGAGCCCAGCCGGCATCCAGATTGATGAAGCTCACCGACGTATTCGCGAGCCAACCCATCTGAGTGTGCACCATGGTGTTCATGCCGGGCCAGATCTGCTTGCTGTATTTCGCCATCG